>NZ_JBVVPC010000059.1:0-42643 GCF_055807355.1 Bradyrhizobium sp. Ken01 | reverse complement strand
TCCCACCAGCCGAAGCCGAGCAACGCTACTACGCCATGCTGGAACAACAAGCTATGGCGGCATAACTTAAACCAAACCCGCCTCCGGCAAACCCGGGGCGGTTCACCATGCTTCGCCACCGGATGCCAAGCTGTACTGCAAGGGCAAAGGCAAGGAGACGAAGCTGTGCTGTCGCGATGGTTCGTCATGGAGAAACAGCCATCTGAGGCCGATCGTGCCTGGCAGGCGGCCGAGATCGCTCTTGTCGCGGCGGTGGCTCTTCGTCAGGGACCGATGGTCCGAATTGTTGATGGGGCGAGCTCGCGTGGCCGCACTTTACGACACTTTAATAGCCGATCTGCCCGTTAAGCGTCGACCTGTTGCGCAATGGCAGGTGAGGCCGTTTGCTCTATGCTGTTTCCAGCAACCGACGAGAAGAAATAATGGCTGCATGCGCTCGATCTGGAATTGATGCACGAGCCCTCTGGCCGTCCCTTCCGCAAAGCGCTCTGGCTGCCAACATGGTCGGATATGTCGGCGGCCGATATCCAAGAGGTCGCGGGCATGATAAGGAGTGTCCTTCAGTCAGACACGGTGCAGGAATCAACCCCCTGAGATTCTCAGGTTACCTGATGCAGGCGCTATAGACAACCGTCAGCCGTGGTGTCACCAACTAACGTACTAAGCGCCGGAGGGTGGAAGCACCGAAAAATGAAGTTTCTCATCTGGCAATACTGGCCTTTGTCTCTACGCGAGCTGCCATGCAAATAAGTCTCAGTTCCCCCGTTGCATCCGCAACCAAAACGGCGACAGTTTGGAGCATAAATGGGCGCTTTGCAGCCCAAGGTCAAACCGGCGTGCAGCGGTATTCGCGCGAGATAGTCCTTGCGATGAAGAACATTTTGGCTCGAGATGACGACATTGCACGACAACTTGAATTGCAATTTGTGGCTCCTCCCGGTGCTCAGTATCTCCCCCCGATTGATAGCACCGTTACGACGAGATTAGGTGGTGGCCACCTTTGGGACCAATTCGTGCTCCCGTGGTACGAACGTGGCGGAACCTTGAGCCTTGGCAATTCTGGACCGCTGATTTCAAGCCGTCATATTGTTTGTATTCATGATGTAAACACGTTTGTCGCACCGGAAAGCTATTCGCGCGCCTTTGGAATGGTGTACCGCAATCTCCTGCCCTTGATTGGACACCGGGCGCGCCGTATCGGTACGGTATCAAAGTTTTCGGCCGAGATGCTGGTGAGGTACCGTGTCTGCTCGGCCCATAAGCTTTTTATAGCTTACAATGGTCATGAGCACGCGCTTAAGTGGGATCCTTCTCGCGCGGATCCCCACCAGGTTAACTTCGCACGCCGGTCCTATGTTTTGTTGCTCGGAAGCCGGGCCAAACACAAGAATATCGACGTAATCTTAAGGGCAGCTCCAATTCTCGATGCCGCCGACATAGATATCGTTGTGGCAGGCGGCGCTTTCGGAATCTTCTCTTCCGGGGCGCAAACCAGAGTAGGACGAAACATTCACTACGTAGGTTACGTTAGCGACGACCAGTTAGCCGCGTTATTCCAGAATGCGTTGTGTTTCGCCTTTCCATCCAAAACGGAAGGATTCGGAACGCCGCTGTTGGAGGCCATGGTGTGGGGCTGCCCGGTCATTGCGGCTAACTCAGCGAGTTTGCCCGAGGTCGGAGGAAATGCCGTGCTTTACGCGGATTCTGACCGCCCGACGGAGTGGAGCGACCACATATTGGCGTTGGCCCACAACAAAGGATCGCGCCAGGAGCTAATTGATAAGGGTAGAAAACGGGTTGGCAATTTTTCCTGGCATGAAGCCGCCCGAGTATACATCGACGAAATGTTGAAGCTTAGTCCCCACCGAGGCGAACCTAATCAATCGAGTTGATTGTCGCGCAACTCCCGCGATTGCACGGACTGGTTAGCGGGCGATTGGGGAATAAAGCCAAAGCTGCCCAAGCAAGTGCCCCCCACATGATGATGCTTAAGAGGATAGCAACGATCCAAGGCATCGGCGAAGAGTAGCGGAGAGTTTCTCCTCTATTCGTTGGTGCAACCCCATCCAATCGCTGTGAGGAATCAAGGGTCGACGTGATTTCAGAATAGGCGCATTCTGATTCCGTCGGTTGTTTCAAAACTCGCAAAGCACTGTCCCGCGATATACCGCTGCAGTAAACAAATCGCAGGACTTGGTTCGTCTAGTGTCGCAATTGTGTCATGAACGGTCATGGAAAAGTGTCACTCCCCTGTGGGCCGCCTTGTTGGGGTGTTTCGGTATGATGACTGCTGTGTCGCATTGCTATACACAGCTATGAAGTAGGGTTCTCAGCTTGAGCAACTGGGAGCTGTCGAAGCCGGTCACGGGGGGCTGATAGCTCGGCTTCTGAAGGAGGAATCATTGGCTGAGTGGCGGCACCACTCAATTTTTGCTCAGCACATAACGAGATTGGGGGCACGAATTAGCGCGCAAGGCTCCGGTGCGGAGACCTCTTACTCACGCGACGGTTGTAGGAGTTAAAAACAATCTTGACGCAATAAAGCGGGAATGCTGCAATGCGCACATTGCGGTGCAGTGTTTCGGAGTCCGCGATGGAGCAGATCGTTAACCGAGCTTTGCGGGCTTATCCGCCAGTACTGGAAATGAATCCTGTCGCCTTGGCGCAGTCGCGGGAGAGAGTTACTCGTTACATCACTACCCTTGCCTCGACCGGCCGGACCGATCCTCACGAGTTGGAGGAGTATGCAAGGGCGTATTTGCGTGAATTGTGCGAGGGGCCTGATTTTCGCTTTACCGGCTGCTGATTGGGCGGGCCTTTTTAATGAGGCAATCTTCAGGAGCGAAAAGCAAATCCTCAAGCGCGGGGACAAGGAAGGGCGTCGCCTCGTGATCTAGCTTTGCGAGCTGCTCAAGGAGATTTTGTAGGTGCGGCGGCGCCGAGCCGATAGTTTTGGGTCCAAGTATTTGGCGAAGGCGATTGCCGCTTTCCTCGCAGATTGCGGAGAATGCGTGATCTCGATCTTCAAGTCCTTGGCGATGCAGTTGGTCATGCAATACCCGTCTTTACAGACTTTGATGTAGCGTAGTCCCTTCCCCTATTCCGATTCGGTAAAAATTACTTCTGTCGTCAGAAAGCTAGTAAATATCTAGTAAATTTGGACTTGCTATGTGCGCCCCTAGAGTAACAGCCGCGGATCCCGGTTGCGAGCCAGCGCGCACGAGCCATCTCGTATTCTTTCCTTTCTAGCAGACTTTTGAAAAAGGCGCTCGCCGCGGACCGGCGACCGTGATTCATTGGCTCCGACGACGAGATTCGGAGAACCGCCGCGGCCTGCCGGTCGACGGATCGACGTCTGCCTGACGCAGGCCGACGGGCATGCCGCGCGGGTAGCCGCACTGCTCATGATCGAGCCTTGTGCCGACCGGCCGACAGCGATCACGCTTGGCCCTGACAAAACCTACCATGCAGAGTCTCCCTCCGGCGAGGGCCGCCTTGTTGGATTAGTCCAATTGGTGCGTAACAGTCCTGATGGACAGCCATAAGCGCAGTACTCAGCTTGAACGGCTTGAGGTGGTTGAGACTGGTCGCCGGCGACGCTGGTCGGATTACGAAAAGCTGCGGATCGTGCAGGAAAGCTTTGAAGCGCCGCGCGCGATATCGTCGGCAGCAAGACGCCATGGCATATCACGTTCGTTGCTGGACATGGCGGCGCGCGTTCGGTCCCGACCGATCAGCCCTCAAAGCGAGCAATCCGGCTTTGCGCGGGTCGTCCTTGCCGCGGAGGTCAAGCCGGCGGTTGCTGCCACAGCGACGAGCAGGCAGATGGTGATCGTGATTGGCAGGGATCGTCGAGTGATTGTCGACGCCAGCGTCGATGCGGCAGCGCAGGCGCGGGTGCTGCAGGTTCTGGAGCGTCGATGATCCCGGTCTGTTCGAGCGCACACATCTGGATTGCGACCGCCTACACTGAAATGCGCAAGGGCGTGGAGGGTTTGTCATTGTTGGTGCAGGAAAGCCCTTGGTCGTGATCCGTTCGCCGGAGATGTCTTCGTGTTCCGCGGACGCGGCGGTTCGCTGATCAAGGCCGCCGAGGAACGTCGTCTCCTTCGACAACAGATAAGCCGGCCGCTGGCGGAGCCTTCGAGCTGTGGCTGGGCGCAAAGCTCGCGTTGATCGGCCAAAAGGCTAGCTGGCAGACGCAATTCGCTATGCGCTCTCTCGCGCTGGGATGGCCTGAAGCTCTTCATCGATGATGGCCGTATTGAGCTCCACAATAACGCCCTCGAGCGCTCGATCGGTCGGATCACGTTGAACCGTAAAAATGCGCTGATCACAGGCTCCGACGGCAGCGCCGAACATTGGGCCATCATCGCCTCCCTGCTCGAAACCTGTAAGCTGAACGACGTCGATCCGCTCGCTTACCTGACCGATGGCCTCACCAGGATTGTCAACGGCCATTCGAACAGTGACATCGATCAGTTGCTTCCGTGGGCCCTTTGCCGTCACGACATCAAACGCGTGACCTGAGAACGACGCTTACACCGGAGGAACATTTCTCATGGGAAGGGCACGACGAGAATCGTCCGTCCTGTGGTCGCGGATGAGCTATGACCGGCGCTGCGGGCAGGCTCGTTGGCCACTTCTACATCCACAATGGCGACGATTTAGCCTTCGTTTGCGAACGCGGCTGAGTTCTTCAACAGCCTGCTAGCGCGCTAAAGATCTCGCAACTCGAAAACCAAGAAAATAGTTGCGATATACGTCGTTGAACGCACTCCGATATGCGGATCTCAAGAATTGCGGATAGTAATACCAAACACCGCCGCGAACCACGTGACGACGGCACGTCCGCTCAGTCCACGCCGACCCGTCAGTGGGCGCCCCGACATAATTTCCATGGCCAGCGCGATTTCCGTGGTCACAATCCTCGACCCACTCCCAGACATTGCAAGGAGGCGCTCTAAGACTGGAGTCGCGACCGCATGGATTCTCGGCGGGCTTATAAACGCCGAAGGAGTTGGCAGCAAGCGGTTGGCTAACCTTGCTCTTGTCCCACAAGCTGCCGCATCCGTCACAATTTTCTTGCTCCGCCCCTATTTCAGTGCCCCACGGGTAAGCTGTCTCGCTTCCGGCTTTAGCAACATATTCGAATTCGGCCTCAGAAAGCAGCCGGTACGATTTCCCGGTCTTTCGGGACAGCCAAGAAGCGTATGAAACTGCGTCATTCCAAGAGACATTGATCACCGGACGCAAACCCCTCCCCCAACCTTGATCAAATGGTCTGTAACTTGCGCACCCTCCATCGGCCACGCACGCGTCCCATTCGGCAAACGTGACCGGCATGCGACCAGCAGCAAAAGTCTGTTCAATAGTCACTCGGTGGAGAGCAGGAAACTCAGCTTTCTGATCGGATCCGAGCAGTCCCACCATGAATTTGAACGGCATGCCATCAGCGGCCCCCATCGTAAACGACCCGGAGGGAACAACCACTAGTTCCGGACAATCGCGGCATTCGCGGAATGTTTCCATCGGTTGCAAGGCGCGCTCTTGTTCCAGCGTCATAGGAGAGTAGAGATTTGCTTCTTTCCGCGTACTCTCGTCCGCCCTCGCGAGAGCTGACCAGTAAAGTCCCTCGAATAACAATATGCCGATGATCAAAAAGAGAGTGCGTCGCATTCAGCCGCTCCATGACAAACGCCCCAATGCATCAAATAAAGCTCAACCGAGGCTCGCTCCGTCGATCGCGCCAAAGAGAATAGCAAAGGGCATTCTTCCGTTGTAAGAAACTCTCTAGGGCCGTCAGGTCACTTCTGCAATCAACACCCGTTCTTAACCTTTTCGTATATCTTTGACATCGTGCAAAGAGAAAGAAACAAGTGGGGGATCACCGGTAGCCGCGACAACAGAAACTTGTTGCAAATAGATCGGCGCTGAGTCGCATCGCGACTTTCACCTCAGCGGCGCCTGGACCGGCCATCCGAACGACCATCGTTTCCGCTATTATGCCCTATCGCTAGCTGGCGTCGGCCGGAATGCGATGAAACGAGACATTGAGTACGTCACGAGCAGGCCTCCGGCGGACCCAAGTGAGAGCGGAATAATAAGCCAGTGTCTCAAAGACGGCACCGCCCAAGCTGCCGCTGCGTATAATCCGATATTTATGATCCCACCCAGGACCTGAGCCACAACATAAATGAAAGAACGCGAAACAGGTCGGTCTCGCACCTCACGAAAAGTCCAAGTCCTATTCAATGACAGCGTAACGCCGACCGCGAGAACGAATGATAGAAACCTAGCAAGCAAATAATCGAACCCAACAACGAAAACAAAAAGATAAGTAAAGCCTGCGTCGACAAGAAAGCCAACTGCACCGACCGCCAAAAACCTGATCACGGAACTGCCTCGCCTCGCGCCTGGCGCAGGGCTGGCATAGTTGTGGGCGAATGCCGAGAGCGAGGAATTCTGATCGTCCACCTGCCAATATCCTGATCTAGGATCCAACCAGTAACTGAAACTTGGCGGCCTTGTCTGTGGCCCGGGCCCTGGCCTGTATCTGCACTATCAACAACGGCGCATGGCAAGAGCGGTGTTTTCGACATCGCGTCGCAGATAGCTGGAGATCCGCTCGGGCAACTTCGTCGCTAGGCTGGGCAAAGTGCCGTTCAGCGCTTTCCAGAGCAAGCTCGGATTGGAGCTTTGATCGATCACTTCCCACTGCGCAGAACCATCTTCGCATGTCCGCTTTAAGGTATCGCGAGGCCAACCGTCCCATGCGATGAGAGCCGCTCCTCCCACGGGCGGAAACCCTACGCGGACTGCCCTGGCGAGCTCCCTATCGCGTTGAAATGCTAGATAAGCTGCATCGGCTATCGCTGGCGAAATATAGATCGGTGACGCTTCTTTGTAGTCAACGGTCAACGCTTCAACGATGGCCTTTGGATTAATCTGCGTCGTTCCGACCATTGCGGCGACAAGTAGTTGTGTGATTATTATGAAGCCGCGAAGCAATCTCGGCACCCGCACCAAAAACGCACCTCCGAGAATGCAAAATAGCAGCACCGTTGTCGCATAATACCGAGGCGTCGGAGAGAGAGCGAAAACAAATGTATAAAGTAGATACTGTGACGCCAATATAAAGATTGCGGTCAATGCAATCGAGCGCCCCCGCCGCCTAAACAGAGCAGAAGCGATGCCTGCAAAACCTAAGTATGGCACAAGCAGCAACGAAGGGGTCGCGAATAGATTCACGAGGTGATTAATCGACCAGTGAATCCTCACGACGGCCGGCGCCCAAGTACTCCACAATTTGGCAAGGTGGAGGTTAAATAAGGCATCCCGCGTTAGTACAGTCTCGCCCACCATCTCGGGATTGACAACAGCATCGTTGCTGTCGACGAGATAACGATAAATTGGGTCTCCGGTCATGACGTAGTAGAACAGACCCTCGGCTAGCAAAGGCAGACAATAGCCGGCAGCCAGCGCCAGAATAAATATTACGGAGGTCCGGATGCGCCTTACTTCTATCAAGATAAAAAAGCTAAGCGCAATGGGAATAACCGCTGAGGTTGCACGTAAAACCAACGCAGTCCCGCCAAGCAGGCCCGCAAAAAACAGCAGGACAATGCTTCTCGAAACGATCTCCTTGCGGATCGCGACTATCGTCAACCCAAATCCCACCGCGAAAAGCGCAGTCTCTAGGGCTTCTGGATAAAAGGTCTGAGGAGCCCGAAAAAAAAGCGGCGTCGACGCTAGCATGCCACAAGCTAGGATGGCGCCTCTGGAATCTAGCACAAGCCTAGCGAGCCATGCGGTGGCAAAGATTAGGGCCACCAGAAGAGCGCTATTGACCACGACAAGCGCACTCGAGCTCAAGCCAAAAAGCTTTATGCTCAATGCCAAAAGAAGGACATAGGGAAGCCTGCCACTCCAGTGGTCTATTGGAAGACTTGCACCGTCCCGAAGCCAGTTCTCTGCCGCTTCAACGTAATGCAGGTCATCATAACCTTGGAACCCGCCATTGAGCGCCAATGCCCAGCAGATCGTCGCGACTGCTATCGCTCCGACCATCGATAACTCGACTTTTGCAGCATTCCATCTGAGAGGTTTTGCTGAGCCACTGCTAGCCGTAGCGTCGATTATATTGATTGACATAAGCTACGCTTCTCACAGGTGGATGCGCAGAATCAACTGCCACCATCGTTTTAAGATTAACGGCCACAGCACTCCGAAGTGGGGAACTATGGAATCTCGACCACATAGCCCAAAACATCGCTAGTACGCGCAAAGCTTATCGCGGTCTCGTGGCCGAAAACCGAGCTGTCTCGGTTTGCGACCAGCACACTTGAGACTCGCGGCCTTCGCGCGACGACGGGTCGATGATAACTATCGTTCAGCGCTAACAAGTACGTGGAACGTGTCCAATCCATGCAATGTCGGCCTGAGATGCTAGTATGTTGCCGCCTGGACTACGAGCCCAAACGATCGGCTCGCTGCATACAAATCGAGCGGGGTGGCGGCCCCTAACGGGTTGGTCGAGCAGCAACATGGCGGACATTTCTCAGTCCCCTGCGTCTTCCATTGGACATCGGCTCGCCGCGTCGCGGGTACAGAGCATTTACGGAACAATGACCAGGCGTTGTGCCGAACGTTGCGTCTACCTAGTGAGTCAGGAGGTCTCGCGCTCGCACTCGCAAAGCCCAATAGAGGACTCGTGCATATCGTAATAGCCAAAGCCAAACCGTCGCGCTTCCGTTAGCTAAAATTGCCGATTGAATTCGTCCCTGCATGGACACCCACTCGGAAATGGTCTGAGGCTGAATGCTACCGACATGAGTTCGGTATTCTACGAGCGGTTCGCGTATGCCTAATGCATCTGAATGCACCAGCATTCGCGAGCAGATTTCATAATCCTCTCCGCTGCGCAAGCCAGGCGCCTCGTCGAATGGACCCGCCTTTTCAAAGAGCGAACGGGAGAACAGCATTGAGGAATTGTAGATCATGCCTCCGAGAGAGAGGATAAATTTTGATTTTCCGACGCGCCCATAATTGCCAAGCAGACTTTGACTCAGCGGGTTACCGTTTTGGTCGATGCTCGCGCAGGCCGTAAAGGTAAAGTCGAGCTTTTCGCGGAGCATCAATTCCATTTGCTTTTGTAATTTCTCCGATTTCCAGAGATCATCATCATCGCATAGTGCGATGTAATCTCCGCGCGCATGACGAATTCCAAAATTTCGAGCGACGGCTGGACGTCCAGCGCGGGGACAGCCCAAATAACGCGCCCTCGGGTCTCGCAATCCAACCACGAAGTCTGACACTTCCTGATCGTGACCGTCAGCGACGACGATTAACTCCAACACCGGATAGGTTTGCGCCAATATCGATCGAACCGTGAGAGCAAGGTATGGTAACCGCTTGTACGTAGGCACCACCACGGACACCAGCGGCATATGATCAGGCCTTAGTTTATCCGTTTGACTTAGCTGGTTCACAAACCAGACTCCTACTAGCAAAACTTGGTTCAGCCCGGGCTGAAGCTGTGGGGGTTGCTCGCCGATCCTTCTATCAGAACGTGATCGCGGTTGATAAGTGGAATCTGCAGCAAGTCCTGCTCCTGGGAGTGCTCTCCGCGGAAATCCCAAAAAAGCCTACGGCACGATCTTGCCGCTCGACCTTTACTGTGCCGCAACTCTTGCGTTTGCCGACACTGCACACCGTGTTAGACGCATCGGTGATGATCCTTCCACAAACATCCGGATCGGATGATGACCGAACGATTTGCTCGTAACACGGCCTATAGTACCGCGGCCGGCTTGATCATGTCTATTGGTCGGTTCGCCACCACGGTCGCAATGGCTCGAGTCCTGGGTGTGGAAGCGACGGGCGTCGCCGCCTTTGCGCTTTGGTTAATTTCATTAACTTGCGCGATTACCAGCCTCGGCGTCTACCCCGCCCTCACACGATATCTTCCCGAGCTGAAATCAGCCAACGATGCCGCCTCGTTAGCGCGCCTTCTGCTCGTTCCGTACGGAGGGGTGGCCTGTCTAGCCGCGGTATTATTCGTTGCGTCGTATGAAGCAGATTTATTCGGTTTGGCTGCCCGGTCACCAATCATGCTGGGTCAAGCCAGTATTGCTTTAGTTATAGCCCTATACCTTGTTCAATCGTTAGCAATCTTCGGTCTGGGTTATCTTGTTGGTCAGCAGCTTTTTCGCAGGTTTGCCGTTATTTCAGCAATCTCCAATGTTCTCCAGTTGTTGATTGTCGTAGTAGGCGGACTCGCATGGGGGGTTAATGGAGCATTGCTCGGCTACTTCGCCGGGTGGCTTCCGCTAGCCTTGGTCTGCGCGGGTCTCATTGGAGGTAAGCCACGTGCACCGGAACAAGTTCGTTCTCGCTTGTTCAGGTTTTCTATGTTCTCCTGGGCGAGCACGCTAGCGAACGAACTCGTCTGGGCACGGCTGGAAATGGCCTTTTTGGGTCATTTTTGGGGTAGCGGCGCCGTGGGACTTTACTCCGTCGGCTTCACTCTGGCCAGCCTGGCGACGCAGGGGCCCTTGCTTCTTACCGGTGGCCTGCTGCCATACTTCGCCGAAGCTATAGGGAGTAATCGGCACGAAAGGGCAAGGGCGAGATTGCAGACCGCAATGCGGCTGGTCGCCTTTTTCGTACTACCCATGTGCTTTGGCATCAGCGCCATGATTCCGAAATTGCTGCCCATGCTTTACGGCGAGAGCTTTTCCGGGGGCGTTGTCCCCGCAATGGTTCTTGTCAGCTCAGCTGGAATAGGCGCGAACATCGTCGTACCATTGGCCTTCATCAACGGCATGGAGCGAAGCGACTTTCTGTTTGCTTTGAACATCACCGGGGCCGCGATTTCCTTCGTGCTCGGCTTTATACTTGTATCGACATTCGGTATTATGGGTGCCGCATTCGCGAGGGCAGTCGTTCAGATCTATGTCGTGATCGTGAGCCTATGGTTCCTCCGGTCACGCTTGTCTTGCAAATTGCCTTTGTTGCATCTGGGTCTGCTGACTGTTTCCGCGCTGGCGAGTGCCGCCTCGGCGCTCTTGGTAAGCACTCAACTGCAAGGTTTGGTCGGGCTGCTGCTTTCCGTTGCCATTGCAGTCTTTGTTTACCTGTTGTTGGTTCGATCGACGAAAGCCATTCCTGACGAGGATATTGAAAGCTTGGAAATACTGTTTGCGCACGCTCCGCCCGCTCTGCAACGCGTAGCTTCGGTGGCATTAAACGCAATTTTAGGAAGCAGGCGACGCCGATAGCCCAGAATGCCCGATTTCGGGCTGCCAGCACGTTTGGAGCGAAGTAGTCATCGCAGATGGTGCAAACTTGCTCTGCCCGCTTTGGCACTTTGCCGTATGGGCTGGGTTCGCAACTTTGTAGCTTTTGACCTACCTCTCACTAAAGCTTAGGTTCTGGCATGAAGATAGGAATCGTAGTTGCAAGTCTGGGTCGAGCGCACATAGTTGCTGAGTTTCTGTCAATGGTGCGGCGTCAATCACGACGGCCTGACGAACTTGTTCTTTCAGTTGTCGGCGAGACTGATCTTCCCACGGATTTGGATCGGTCCAATCTGCCAATCAATCTGCTTTTCGGTAGCCCTGGCTCCTGCGTTCAGCGAAACAGAGGCATTGACTACCTTACGGACCGTACTGACATAATACTTTTTCTAGATGATGACTTCTGGATGTGTGATCGCTATCTTGAAGTTCTCGAGAACATCTTCCTCGACCCAACAATTGTCTGTGTTACCGGCCATGTCGTTGCCGACGGAGCGACGACGCCAGGTTTTCAGCCCATTGATGCCGAGCGAATTTTGAGCCGATACGCCTCGAGCTTGCCCGCGGTCCCCGAATTCACAGTAAGAAACGTAGCTGATGCGTACGGCTGTAACATGGCCTTCCGGTCAACCGCATTGGAACGAATTCGGTTCGACGAAAGGCTCCCGCTCTATGGTTGGCAGGAAGACGTCGATTTCAGCGCTCGCACAAGATCTATTGGACGGGTCATCTGGACCGACGCGCTTTGGGGAGTTCATCTTGGCACCAAGATAGGAAAGACAAGCGGGCTGCGGTTCGGTTACTCGCAGGCCGTAAACCCCTTCTACTTGGTCTCGAAGGGCAATATGACTCTTTCACGAGCCTGCCTCCTCTTACTCAAGAACATGGCGGCCAATATTCGAGGATGCGTTATCCGCGAGCATCATATTGATCGATGGGGTCGGTTGCGCGGCAATCTTCTCGGACTTGGTCATCTGCTGCTAGGGCGAATAGACCCGGAATTCATTTTGACGCTGTAATCCGCGGCTAGAGAGCAAAGTTTCTCAAACCCTCGAGCTACCTCTTTTTATATGCCCTAACATAGTCGACATACATAAAGGATGGGCTTGGTGTTTGCTCTATGGGCCAACCTCCTCCTAGGGCCAAATTCAGCAAGACAAACATTGGGCGATGGTGTTCGGGGGGTGTTGGAGTGCGCGCAATTTCAACACGGTCAAGATAGATAATAATCCAATCGGATTCAACCGATGCGCCGAAGAGGTGAAAGTCTGCCGACAGCGATCCGGGCGTCACCTTGTGTCGCAGTGTTGCCTGATAATTTTCTGCTCCCGGCGCGCGGCGCCAAACATGAATCACGGATTCAAAGTCGCCAGGAAACTGACCGTACTGCTCGAGAATATCGATTTCAGCCGACGAGTCCTTATCTTTGTTTGCAATCAGCCAAAATGCCGGCCAAAGGCCCGGTCCGGCAGGCAACTTTGCTCGCATCTCAAAATAGCCGAATTGCTGCAAGAAGCCCGCGCCTTTCTGATCAGCGGAAGATAGCAAACCGCTTCGCCACTTTCCGTCTGTTCCACGGTGCGCTTCGATGCGAAGTATGCCATTATCAATGACAAACGGAAAACCAGGCTCGGGATTGGCAAATTGTGCCGCGCCGAAATCACCGTTCCAGGGCGTGTGCGCAATCCAACGCGTTCCCGGCCCCCAGGCGGAAACGTCTAAAGAATCGAATTCTTCACTGAACGAAAGGGCGTAGTTGGATAAGTCCAGCACCTCGGAGCCGCTCTTCTCGAACCGTCCCGCAACAGCGCTGACAAAGAATAGTCCCAGAACGGTGAGAATGGTACATGCTGTTGAGACAAAAATGAACTTGCGCATCGAATGCCTCGCTCCGGCCTACTCGAAAACTAAATATTCCGCTTCGGTTCACTGGCGGCAATGCCGAAAATTGCCTCAGTCTCGCAGATTCTGGTATAAGGTAACTTAGATTAGTCTTTGCCATCGTTAATCTGTCTAGAGTGGACTAGCGGCCGCATAGACGACTGCGCCTTTTGCCTCCGCCGGTTGACTGCCGCCTAGCCTGGGTATAAAGGCCAAAGTTGTACTCTTTTTATAGATCAAGTCGTTAAAGTGCGGATCATTCACCTCGTCAATCACTGCGATCACGGCCACGGAAATGCGCACGTCGCTATCGATATAGCTTGCGCGCAAGCGCAAGAAGGCCATTCAGTGGTGTACGCAAGCCGCGGAGGTGACTATCTAAAACTTCTGCAGGATCACGGCGTCCGGCACGAGTATATCGTTCAGAACAGCCGAAATCCCCTGGAAATTCTGCATTCGCTGGTTAGATTGCAAAAGCTCTGCCGCAAGTTCCGACCGGACTTGATCCATGGACACATGATGGCGGGTGCAGTTTTCGGGTATTCGAGCTCGCTCTTAAATGGCATCCCTCTGGTTACTACGGTTCACAATTCCTTCGATAAACACTCAATACTCATGCGGCTCGGCCATCGTGTCATTGCCGTCAGCGAGGCAGAGCGCAAGTCGCTGGAACGAGCAGGCTACAATTCCGCTAGGCTGAGTGTTGTCGTCAATGGGTCCAACTACTCCCCTCGAGACAATTTCGTTAAGTCTGGCTCACGTGAACAACACGTGGAGATCAAGCAGCCCTGTGTTATGACTGTGTGCGGACTTCACCAGCGAAAAGGCGTGCACGATCTGATCAGAGGCTTTAGCGAGGCTGCTGCAGGCTTATCCGCCTGGCGCCTCTACATCGTCGGCGACGGACCCGACAGGCAGAAGCTTGAGGAGCTAGCCTCCAAGCTCGATATCGCCGACAAGATCATCTTCCTAGGGCAGGTAGGGCATCCTGTAGAAATACTTCGCCAAAGTGATATTTTCGTTCTCGCCTCGTATGCCGACCCTTGCTGCCTCGCGATCGGAGAGGCTAGGGAAGCAGGTTGCGCCATAGTCGCGACCGAGGTCGGAGGAACTCCCGAGCTTCTTGAATTCGGTGAGGCGGGACGCCTCGTAAAACCAGGTGCCCCCGAACAAATCGCCAATGAGTTGCGTCGCCTTATGGCCGACCCCCAAATTCTGCAAGACTGGAAGAACCGATCGCAACGAGCAAGTGAGTACTTCCGTGTATCGCGGGTCGCCCAAAATTATGAAGAGATTTACGTCGATACAATATCTCAGTATCGAGGTCTAAAACGTACACCATCATAGCTGGCTGTAGCGCAAGCGTCGTTCCGCTCCCACCATCTCGCGGCACATGGGATAGGCAAGTTTCACGATCTCTTTGAAGGATCGGGGAGACGGGGCGCCGTCGTTGGTTCTCCAACAGCAAGGCCCGGATCGTCAAGGAGAGTTGGTACTAGGCCCAGTCGTTTCCGACATTGCCCGGCGACACAGGCTGCCCCCACAGCGAGTGTTCACCTGGCGGCGACAAGCACGCTGGTTGCCGCCGCCGATGGCCAACCATCCTCCTTTGTATCGGCGGTGGCTACAGTACAGGCCGTGGCTGGAATGAGCGGAAGACAGCGCGACGCAAGGCCAATCCCGATGCTGGGGCATCGAGATCGAACCCGAAGGCGTCATTACCCGCGTCGGCCGGGGCACAGACGTTTCGTGGCCAATCTTTGCCGCAGACACGACGCCAGCATCGTGCGCATCCGGCCAATACCTCAGGCAGAGGCGACCACCTTCCGCGATGCGCTCAGCTAGCAACGGCGGCCTTACATCGTCGGTTCGCTTTCCAATTCCACGGAAGCAATTCGCCAACTTTGTTGGCGGGGTGATCTGGGAGCCTGGCCAGCACGTCAGCGAGCCAGGCTTGCGGTTGGACGTCGTTCATCTTGCAGGTTTCGTCAAGGCATAGACAGCGGCAGCCAGACGGTCGCCAGCGTCTGAACAGGCGAAAGTCCAGTTTCTTCTTCCAACCGCCGCCCGCAACGCTCGCTCGGCGGCATTGTTTGTAAGACGGACGCGGCCTTCGTCGAGGAAGCGGGTGAACGCTGCCCGGCGATTGAGACGCTAGTTGATCGCCTTTGCGGTATCGTTCTTGGTGGAGAACAACGCTCGCTGCTGGTGCATCCAGATTTCAAGCTCGGCAATGAGCGGCCGTGATCGTTCACGGCGCACGATCAGCCGCTGCTCCGGCGTTTTGCCGTTGATGGTGCCCTCGACCTCGAAGCGGACGCCACACAGCCTCGCTGGCGATCGGCGCCTCTCCCTATCACCAGGTCGACGAACTCCGGCCGTGGCTCCAGCACGCCGCTTCAAGGATCGGTGCCGGCTTTCTTTGAGCCTTGCAGAGCTGGTTGTATCATCAAAGGCATCGGCCTGCATGATGCCTACATAGCCGACAAGATGGCCTTGTGGATGTTACCCGGCACGACTGCCCGAGTAATGGAACGCTGCCGCCGGTGGGTCTTTGCCGCCAATGGCCGGTCATTGCGGACATAGGTCCAGATCCGGCCGGTGACCGGGAAGGGATCGAGATCGATGTCTCGACGCTGGCGGATCGGGTCGGCCCCTGCGAGGTCGGCGCTCGACCCCATTATTGAGGCGATCCGGACCCACGCCATAAGCGCGCAACGCATTTATATCGAAGTGGCCGCTCGCAAACAGGGGGCGACGGTGCTTCAGTGGCTGTCAGTGCGACGCCGGGACAAGGCGGGACCTGTCCGCAGGTCGTCGAGCAAGAGGATTTGGTGAACGCAAAACATTGTCGTTTATGGATGCAACTGCTGCAAAAACGAAGAAGTGAAGCCCCAGATCTATGAACGCTCCTGCAATCGTTGCCGTGATAAACCACGCCAGACAGCAGGACTTCGCAGCATCGCTTACCGCATATTCATAGTCGGTAAGAGTCGAGGCCCGGCGGCTGCTCACGATAACACGCACGAAGAACGCACCATAGCTAAAGAGGCCAACGATACCGAGACAGCCGACAATTGCCGCAAGGAGACTAGATGCTCTGAGACTGCCGTTACCTGCACCAAACCCGACTGTATCGGTGAAATTCTGCAGGGCCTGCCTAATCCACGCAGATCGCTCCACGCCGGAATCCGTAGCAAGCTTGTTGAATACGATGGTGTCCAGCAAATTCCAGATGTAGGTCCAAGCAGCGTCATTCAGAGCGACACCGACAAGCGCTATTGCAACCAAGAGCGGAGCAACTACCAAAAAGAGGACCGCCTGCTTCGGAACGGCGCGTGACAGCAGCCAGAAACCGCAGCGCAAGTAAAGAAGTAACAAAAGCACCGCCAGTCCGACATATGCAGTGGTAGAGGTCGAGAAGACCAGCGCCACCATAGAAAGAACTGCGAGTGAAAGCGCTAGGTGCGTATGAAACCCTCTCAACCAAAGTGTAAAGCAAAACGCAAAATATCCTAATGTCATCGATCCAAATGATGCCGCTTCGGTAAATGACCCGACGATCCTTTTGAAGCCCGCAACTTCCGTATCATTCAGCATGCGGTAGTTGGTGTTTCTAATGATGCTCAGTAGTTCCGTGGTGTTGGTCCAATAGGTAACAAGATCTACGAAGCCAAAAATTAGATTCAACGCGGCGCATGCCAAAGCCGCCTTGGCAAGGATCCGCCGCCCCTCAGGCACGGCAAGGTAACCGGTAAAAAGGAAAAATGACACGACGTCGGCAGTAAAGAAGACCGACTGAGTAAAATTGGCACTGGAAGGGGCGAGCGGCTCCAGCGCATACGTCGTCGACCGGACGGCAAAAACATCCGTCATCCCGGCAAAGATCCTTGGAAAAAAAATCGCAGTGAAGATGCTATAAGCTAGAGTGAACGACAGCCAGAACCCTGCCTTTGGAAAGGAAAGGCCCCGCAGCGCGTTGCGACGTATCTTGGGGTCTTTCAACAAACTGACTGCGAGAAACCCAAGCAAAAAATGTGCAGGGGAAATACCCGCGCCCCCGAGAAATTCAAGGATCAGAGCGGCTGCCGAGCCAAGCAGTGTCGAAATAAGATAGGAAACAGCAATGAAATTTGGTCCTGCAACTAGACCTAGCACGCCGACGATTATGGCGACGAAACCAATGATTTCTACGCTCATGCCGTTACCCGAAAGACCAAATCACCCTGCTCTGGGTCCGTCCCCATGGCTAATCGCAGTAGTGTACTTTTAGTTCGAATGTTCGGAGAACGCTCAATCACGTGAAAGTGTTCTACTTGAGGGATGAAATTCGATCGGCGCCAGGCACTAAGTTTCGAAGGGCTTTTGTGCAATCGCCCAAACCATTACTGGGTAGTTGGGTTCGTTCTTGAGGGAGCGAAAGAATCCAAACCGTCGCCATTTAGTCAAATTCGCTCTCAGGCAAGCTCGGTTCCCCCAAGATTCTGTCTTAATACTCGTTGCGGGAAATCCGCATTCCTGAAGAAGGAACGACAACCCCTGCTCTGTCCATCTACTGCAATCAATGGGAACGTTATGAACCCTTACCAAGAATGGCGTAGCCACGATAAAATGGCCGCCGGGCCGAAGCATTTGAAATACGTTCTTTCCCGCCCTTACAGGCCACGGTAGATGCTCGAAAACCTGGTCAGCAATTATGAGATCTACCTGCTTCTCCAAGGCCTCGGAACAGATATCAAAATCAGGATACTGCGTCTCCGTGTATGACTTGAACCGAAAAATCCTCTTCCACTGGGGGCCAGCGGCAATCTCAAGGACGTCAAGCCGTTCCGGACCAAGTTCTCGTATGAACTCGAAGCAGCGGCGATACATAACGACGCGGACCCAGTCCGTTGTGTCGAAGCCAATTTTGTTGAGTGCCTGCTTTAACTTCAATCGAGACGGTTCGTCAGACAGCCAAGAATTCAAGGTCGACGTCAAACTCATGCATAAAATCCGGCGTTAAAATGTTCGCGAACGAGATTAGACCTTAGCTCTCATAGTTTCAGCCAGCAACATTGAAGATCGCTCCTTCCAAGTTAAACTTAAGAAGCGCATCGACAAAAGATTAGCTCACACCGGTTAACCAACACGTCCGATTAAATTATCTAAGAGTTTCTGAATACTATATTCCGCAAAATACGAGACCGCGATGTGTCGCCAGTCGCCGACACTACACCCTTGGATGTCAGCCCCGGATGAACCTTATAGCGCTTCGAACGTGGTTTGGCCCTCATGAAGTGTCTGGCGGCGATCCATACCGTCCGGCGCAAGAAAATTGGGCATCCGTTGCGAAGGAAAGATCCTTTACTCAGAAGAGATGTTTTGCATGATGTCCGTAAAAGCCGAGAACCCCGCCGAGCTGCTCAATGTTGCAATCCTGATACCTTGCTACAACGAAGCTACCACCATTGGAGCAGTCGTTGCGGACTTCAGAAAGGCGCTGCCGAGCGCGCACATCTTCGTGTGCGACAATAATTCCACGGACGCGACGGCGGCCGTGGCCCGCGAGGCGGGCGCTTGCGTCAGCTTTGAGCGGCGCCAAGGCAAAGGGCAAGTTGTCCGCCGTATGTTCGCGGATATCGAGGCTGACCTCTACATCTTGGTCGATGGAGACGATACTTACGACGCCTCTGCGGCGCCGCGCCTGCTCGAGGAAATGCTTCGAGACGGCTATGATCTTGTGAATGTTGCGCGTGAGACGGAGGTAGTGGCGGCATACAGACCCGGACACCGCTTTGGAAACATGCTTCTGACCCAGATCGTACGGATCGTGTTCGGGCGGGAAACTACGGATATGCTCTCCGGCTATAAGGGGCTGTCGCGCCGATTTGTGAAGACCTTTCCCGCGCTGTCGGCGGGATTTGAGACAGAGACCGAGCTTACAGTGCACGCGCTGGAGCTTCGGATGCCGATTGGCGAAATTATCGCAAATTACAGAGAAAGGCCCGAAGGTTCCGTAAGCAAGCTTCGGACGTATCGAGACGGCATGCGAATTCTCCTCTTGATCGCACGCTTGATCAAGGACGAGCGGCCTCTTCAATTCTTTGGTTCTTTGGGTATCATCATCGCGTCGGCTGGCATCATATTCGCTATTCCAGTCATCGTAACCTATTTCGAGACAGGACTGGTGCCCCGGCTACCTACAGCGGTTCTTAGCTCAGGCTGCTTCGTGCTCGGCGCGCTTAGTGTTTTGGCGGGCATAATTCTCGATGTCGTCACCAAGACCCGTCAGGAGATAAAGCGACTTTCCTACCTTTCAATGCTACAATTTGGACACGCACGAACCAGGAAGAATTGATACAGTGTTTGCCTGTTGCCGAATTTTTCTTGTCTAACGGTAGACCATGCGATCTTAGCCTACAGTAGTTGATGTTTGCGGGTTCACTGGATTTTCGCCGCCGCAAAGTCAGAGAGTGGTGAACCTCAGATCTAATATTTACTGCGCGTCCGACACCACGGGAGGGCGTCCAGGAGGTGGTAATGCCTTTCGTCCGACCAGAAAGCTTATTGAAGAGTTACGAGACGATAGTCATCGGGTCCGGTTTCGGCTCGTTCTTTTTCCTGCACAACTACTTAAAGAAGCCTCGCACAGGGCGTATCCTGCTCATCGAATGGGGTGCTTACAAAACGCACGATTGGCAACTCAAGAACAAAGCCAACTCAATCTTCGAAACCGAAAAGCTTTATACCCGCGGCGAAGGTGAAAAGGCTTGGCATTATTCGGTCGCTTTTGGCGGAGGAACATGCTGCTGGTGGGCACATTGTCCGCGTAATCATCCGAACGATTTCCGGCTGAAATCAAAGTACGGAGTGGGCGTTGATTGGCCTTTCTCCTACGACGACCTTGCACCCTACTACCACGACGCTGAGCAGATTATGATGGTCGCTGGCCCGGACGACATTTCGATGCATTATCCGGGCGCAGGCAACTATGTCCAACCTGCCCATCGAATGAACGATATCGATCGAATTATGAAAGCAGCGCAGCCGGACATGCATTTTGTGATGCCAAACGGTCGCCTCAGCCGCCCCGTTGGTTCTCGGAACTCCTGTTGCGGGACGGACAAATGTTGGTGGTGCCCCGTCGAGGCCAAATTTACGGCTCTGAATACGATGCAGCATGTGATCGAGCATCCCGACATCGATATCTGCACCGAGTCGAAAGTCCAATACATCAATGTCCAAAACAACGTCGCAAAAAGCATTCGCTTTACCAATGGGGAACGAGAATACGAGGTCGCCTCCGATCTGCTTGTCTTAGGCGCAAACGGCATTCACAGTCCGTTACTGCTGCTAGAGTCTGGCTTCACTCATCCCCTAATTGGCAAGTACTTGCACGAGAAGATTGAGTGTACGGTTGAGGCCTTTCTGGATGGAATCAACAACTTTGGAGGCAGCACTATTACAACCTGCATAAATCTTTCGCTGCTGGATGGACCGCACAGACAAGAGCACGGAGCAGCGATGCTTTATTTCGAAAACCACTGGCACTATGGTCTCCGGCCTGAGCCGGGACGCTGGAGACAGGTTCTACCCATCACTATCTCGGTTGAAACGCTTCCAGAACTTGCGAGCACTGTCACACCGGGTGCAGACGGTCGCCCCCATGTATCGCACCCGGATCAGTCCGAATATGGCCGCAAAGGCGTCAACGCTGCACTTGCCAATCTGCCGAAGGTGCTGAGCCCGCTTCCGGTTGAGCGGATCGAGGTTCGTCAGATGGACGCCGTGGCCGTGCACCTCCAGGGAACCTTGCGGATGGGAAGTGAGCCCGCGGGAAGCGTGGTCGACGCAAAGCAGATCCACCACAAGGTCCGAAATCTACTGGTTGTGGGTTCCTCGGTGTTTCCAAGCTCCGGCTCTGCTCCTCCAAGTCTCACGGTTGCAGCTATGTCACTTCGAGCCGCAGATTTATTGTCGAGCTAGGTAAATGACCATGCTCTCCCGTCGATATTTTTTGGGTGCAGGAACCGCATTTGCCACTGCTCTCGGAAGCGGCCTCTACGTTTGGTCTCACGGATCGGAGTTTTTGATCGGCCAAATTCTGGCTCGTCGACTCCCTGGGGTAAAGCTCGATAGCGCCAGTGTCAAAGCATTGTCGCGCGACGTTCTGGAGGATCGTTTCCATTCCCTCGGTCGCAAAATAGCCCTTCAAGGTGGTGCCATCGCGGCCCGCGTCGTTGGCGTCGACGCGCTCTCGCGGCTCGAATTGACCGCGGTCCAATTTCTTCAGCTAGAGCGCGTTGTCGTTACGCTATTCATTCTAGGCTCGGACTACCTTAGCCTCACCAACCCGAAGTCGGACGTTGCCAAGTACCAAGGCATACCGGACGTTTGTCCCAATCCTTTCGCAGAATACGACTGAGATTTAGAAATTTGAAATGCAAAGGACTTCAAGGGGAAGAGCTTATCGGCCCCTTCGCTTTGTACGGGGCGCCCTGAGAGGGACCGAAAAATGAGCTCGGAATGAAGGTTGCTATTGTTCATTACTGGTTGGTTGGAATGCGCGGCGGGGAACGAGTCGTCGAGGCGCTATGTGACATGTATCCCGAGGCCGACATTTTCACCCATGTCTACGCGCCGGAGATGATTTCGGACAAGATCCGAAGGCACAACATCATCCCGACCTTTATTAACGCACTGCCACGCGCCTCCCGCATGTACAAGCGCTACCTTCCCCTGATGCCCCTTGCACTGGAGCAGCTCGATTTGAGGGGTTATGATCTTGTCATCAGCAGTGAATCGGGGCCCGCTAAAGGCATTATTCCTGACGCGGAGGCCCTTCATATTTGCTATTGCCACACGCCGATGCGCTATATCTGGAATATGTACGCCGACTATCGGAACAGCGCCGGCAAGCTTACCAAGTTGTTGATGCCTCCGCTTTCCCACTACCTGCGAATGTGGGATGTGACTTCGGCTGCACGCGTGGACAGTTTTGTCGCAAACTCAGCGACCGTCGCTAGGCGCATACATCGCTATTACGGCGCGGAGGCTACAGTAATACATCCGCCAGTAGACACTGATGCGTTTTCGATTGCAGCGTGTTCCGAGCTTCAGGACTATTATTTGATGGCCGGCGAGCTTGTCAGTTACAAACGGCCCGATCTCGCGGTCCAGGCGTTCAATAAAATGAAGCTGCAGCTTGTTGTAATTGGCGGCGGCGAAATGTTGGATCAAATCCGCAACATCGCCGGCCCTACTGTTAAAGTGATGGGATCGCAACCGTTCAGTGTTCTGAAACAGCATTATGCGCGCTGCCGCGCGTTGATCTTTCCAGGCGAAGAAGATTTCGGGATGGTTCCAGTCGAAGCGATGGCGAGTGGACGCCCCGTCATCGCGTTTGGACGAGGCGGCGCCACAGAAACCGTCCTCCCTAATTTATCAGGCGTCTTCTTCAGCGAGCAAACAGTCGAGGCAATTGCATCGGCTGTTAGATCGCTTGCTGACGTGTCCATCGACCCACAGAAGATCGCAACGCACGCAAGACAATTCGGACGAGAGCGATTTTTCCAGCAAATGCAGGCTCACATCGACAGTCTCGTGGCGAAGCGTGGCGCGTTGCGTTAAAATACACCTTGCACCACTGTCTTGATCGTATCAGGTGCTGATCACTTGCAGGGATGTATCCTCAATGATCAGACAACTCAGGTGACCTGTTGCGAATGCCCCGGTATCAATATTGATCCGGTTTTGGCGGATTTCGACCTCGGCGGCCGGCGTATGCCCGTGTACGATGATTTTTCCAAAGTCGGCAGTTGACGACAAAAACTCCTCGCGTATCCAAAGTAGATCGCTTTCTTTTTGGCCCGACAATGCGACGCCTGGTCTAATTCCGGCATGAACAAACATGAAATCGCCGCAGGAGAATGAGCTTCTTAGATCCCTAAAGAAACCAAGATGCGACGGTGGCAAAGCGCTATGAAATGCCGCCTGTAACTCGACGATTTGCCTTGCGTTGTTTGGTGCGGCGTGCTGGATCCCATAGGAATTCAAGGTCTCCAGTCCACCTAGGCGCATCCACTGATCAAATAGACCGCGGTCGCTCAAACATCTCATCGCAATCATCTCGTGATTGCCTTTCAGAAACACCGCCTCAGAACTTTCCTTTAATTTGATAAGCCGATCGATTGTTGCGCGCGACGAGGGACCCCGGTCGATGTAGTCTCCCAGAAACACGTAAATCGGTCTCATCGCAGGTCGGTGGACAAGATCAGCATCAATCCTTGCAAGCAGATCGTCAATCAGATCTCGCCTGCCATGAATGTCCCCAACAGCGTATATTCTCGTCCCCGGCGGCAGCGACGGGTGGTGGCCAGGGACTTGCAGTTTTCCAATGCTAGACGTCACCCGCAACTCTTACCGGTCACCACACGCTGCATTCCACAGCCATCGAAGACGAAACCCTACCACAAACCGCGTTCAACCGACCTTCAATCCGGCGCGTCCGGTTGGAGGCTTTCTGAACAAGCCGTGAGCAACCTCTGATCGATCTTTTGGTTAAGGCCGGACATTGCTGAATACCTTGTAAATTCAAATGGTTGCTCGGCGGCTACGGAAGGTGTTCGCAATTCGGTCAGACATTCGCCGCACAGTAGTTGATACAGGAGACCGTTCAAGGTACTCTTAAACAGAACGTAATTTCCGATTTGAAACAATTGGTTGGAGTATTTCGATGAGTGCGCGTTTGGCAGTTGCGCTGTTGATTGTGTCGTTTGGCCCAGTGCAGGCAGCATGCATCAATCCGCCGGTCGCGTCTCAGTTGACAGATCAATTCAAGGTCAATCCAGAGGCCTTCGTGGCGCCAAATTCCGATACTCGTACAATTGAAGCGTATGTAAGGGATCTAGCCGGTACCGATGCCTCCCTTGCTGCGGGCTTTGTTCAAGTTGCAGAACGAACTGTTCCGCGATTCCGCACGGCAATTGCAGCTGGGTTGGCGCAGGCGGCCATAGCATGTGAGACCACCGATCGGTCGGCAGCATTGCTTATCCAGCAAGCGGTGGCGAATTTTCCTGACGGGCCGTTTCAGGCTGCCTTCGCTGCAGTTGCGGGAGATCTTTCCACGGCGGCTACTTCTGCCGCGGGTGCTGCCGCAGCAGGTTCGGCCGGCAGCGTAACAATTGTCAACCCCGTCGCATCGAATGCGAGAGTTTCGCTCCCCGGGGGCGGAGGCGCTGTCTCAGGCCTCGTCCAGATCACGAGCCCTTCGGGAGTTGTAGTAACAAATACACCTTCGAACGCTCTCGGTATATCAAGCGTCGTCACAACTGCAGCTGGATCGGTCAGTCCAACCGAGTAGACTGCGACCGTGCCCGATGACGAAACCGGGAAGCATCGCTAAAGGAGTTAAATGAACATCGCTGGTCAATTCCCCCTTTCTCCGCTAGCTGATGGCGATTCCAATTCCGGCTCCGTTTCTATGCTGCAGATTCGAGACTTTCTCAGTCGCGAATGGCGCATCATTGCTCTCGCCACGGCACTTTCGATTATCCTTGGGGCGGTTTATGTTTTCGTCTCGCCGTCGCGGTTTACCGCCCAGGCCGACATGATCATCGATACAAAAAAGGTGACTTGGACGCAGACTGAAATGGCCTCCGAGAGCCGCACGCTTGAGGACGCTTCTGTAGAGAGCGAGATAGAAACCACGAGATCCGAGAGGGTTGCCCTTTCGGTGATCCGTAGACTGCACCTAGACGACGACCCGGAATTCGTTGGGACAGCGCAAAGCCTCGTGCGACGCGTCTTATCGATCTTAAAACTTCAAGGGCCACAAAAGGCGCTCTCGAATGAAGAGAAAATGCGCCAGGTTGTTGGCGGGGTAAAGGACAATTTGCGGGTAGTCCGCCTCGGAAGAAGCTACATCGAGCAAATCGCTTACACATCTCTCGATCGGAACAAAGCGGCCAATATCGCAAATGCCTTTGCCGAGGCTTACATCGAAGATCAACTCCAAGCGAAGTTTGAAGCGACCCGTCGCGCCAGCGTGTGGCTAGAACAAAGAATAGGCGAGCTTCGGCAGCAGGCGAGCGACGCCTACAGAGAGGTGCAGGACTTCAAGTCAAAGAATGGTATCATCATCGGTCTCGATGGTAAGTTGGCGAGTGATGTCGAACTCGACCAATTGGGAATAGCGTTGGCCAAGGCCCGCGCCGACACGAGCCAAGCGCGTGCGAAACTTGACCGCATCACCCGTGTGCTCGAGCAACGGACGGAAAAGGAGACCTTTAAAATACCGGACCCCATCGTTACGGACGCGCTCAGCAATCCCGTCATAACGAAGTTGCGGCAGCAGTACCTTGACGACCAGAACAAGGAATCGGAATGGAGCGCGCGCTACGGGCCTGATCATCAGGCCGCGAGGAATCTCCGTGCCGAGATGGCGGCTCTACAACGCGCAATTTGGGACGAAATTTCCCGAATCGCCGAAAGCTACAAGAGCGAGTTGCAAATTGCGAGGAGTCAGGAAGAAGCAATCGATAAGCGAATGACCGAGGTCTTCCAAGCCTCTTCCGAAACAAGACAGTCGCAAGTGCGTTTACGTGAGCTGGAAACTGCCGCCAATACATATCGTGGGATCTACGAGACTTTTCTTTCTCGCTTCACTCAGTCGGTACAGCAGCAATCGTTTCCCTCAACGGAAGCTCGCGTCGTAACGTTTGCAACTCCTCCCGGAAGCCCAAGCTCGCCTAAGGTTAGCTTAACGATTGCTTTGGCAGCAGTATGCGGCCTGGCGCTTGGATTGATAGCAGCGTTCCTGCGAGAGCAGATGAGCCGCCAGATCTACACCCGAGCTCACCTCGAAAAGCTTTTGGGAACGAGCTGCTTGGCCGTGTTGCCGGCGATAGCTGAGAAGCGGTCGGGCCTTAGCAAGCTGCGGTCGGGAACAGAGTCCGGAGCGTTTCGTAGAATTAACGAAGTTGCGCCATTTTCCGCAACAGCCGAGGCGTTGAGATATATCAAGGTTGCCATCGACCTCCACCCAACCGGAGGAAAGGTGATCGGGATGATCTCCGCGCTGCCCGGCGAGGGTAAGACTACGGTTGCGGCAGCATTCGCGACTTTCGTGGCAAAGAGCGGCGCGCGCGTCCTATTAATAGACGCCGACATGCGCAATCCGACCATGACAAGAACGCTTGGCTACTCAAATGCTTCGGGCCTGCTCAATTTGGTCGCAGAAGGCGAGAAGTTCGAGAATTTGGTAATTACCGATTGCCGATACAAGTTTGACTTCTTGCCTTCCTCAACTCGCGTCAAACCCTCGAACAGCGCCGACATCGTAAGTTCGTCCGCAATGAAAGAGGTGTTGAACGACGCGCGGAAGAATTACGATTATATTCTGATCGACCTGCCTCCGGTTCTGCCCGTGGTTGATGTCAAGGCTGCGGCCCATCTTCTGGATGCATTCGTCTTAGTCGTCGAGTGGGGCAGCACGTCAACGGACGAGGTCGTCAAAGCTGTTGGCGCCTCGCCTATAATCTCGGAACGACTGCTAGGTGCGGTACTCAACAAAGCTGATGAGGCAGTGATGCGTCGGTTCGAGGGATATTCGGATCGGCACTATAAATACTACACGGATGAAAAGGTGACGACCGAAGCTGCCTAGATCGCAAACACTGTGCACCGAACTTCAAACTCATCAATTTTTCTACGAACCTCAATCGTAGTCTTTTGCTGCTTTGGCTTGATATGGGGCTTGGTCAGCTTCCCGGAGGCCGAAGCATCCTATGAATTCAGGGAAATCGAGCAACGGCTGCTCCGCTCTGAGACGTTCTCCGAAGAAGTGCTGAGCGCGCCCCTCGAGAGGGCCATGGCTCAACACTTGAGCGCCTGCAGCACGCGCGTACAGAGGGCAATCGTTCTCATGGCGATGCCATTGGCTGATGCCGCCTTGAGATCGGGCGCAACCGCCGAATTCGATCGGCGCATAGGGATCGTTGAAGATCGCGCCCGACACATTCTGAGTTGTTCACCACGCGATGGTTTTGGTTGGCTCGTTTTGTTCAATCTCCGTCTTTTGCGCGCTCTTCTGGATAAACCCACGTTCGACTTGCTCGCGATGTCCTATGAGACTGCGCCAAACGAAGCTTGGATTTCGGTTCGCCGGAATCCGGTATCGCTGCCCCTCGTGCTCTTGGCACCGGATGCCGTTCGTGAGCATATTTTCCAGGAGTTTCAGCAACTGATCCGCCACGGATTTGTCGATGTCGCTGCTCAATCCTACCTACGATCCTCCGCACCTATTCGCGATCTGATTAGTTTGCGCATTCAACAGCTCGATGTCACCCAGCAGAAGAAATTTTCCGATGCACTGCAGGGCACGCATCGCTAATGAGGGGACTATAGTTCTACCGGCCGGGCGTTCGATGACGACTTGTCATATTCGAGCTGTTCTCGTAGCCTCCGCGCTTTCCGCATCGCTAGGTCGCAGGGAGTAGGCGTTCCGTTCGATTTTCTCCTTACTTGCGTAGGAGCAAGGGAGGCCTGCGAGCCGACGGTCAGAAGAATTTGTCTTTCGTGCAAAGACGCAAGATGTTTCAAGCCGCTGAACCGAGCACGACCATGCAGAGGAAAGCGGATAATCTCGCAATCAGCAATCCGACCGAGCGGCCTGGCTGGCCTGACGATATCATCGCAGCGACGAAGGGATTGTTGGAATTTATCGGGCGGAACGAACAACAAACCGGTGATTTGCGGCAGGCCTCGGGTGGCCGCTGGCCTTGGTCAGTCAATGGGATCATATGAGGAAGGAGCAAAATGCACTTACCGACAGAAAGTAATGACTTTCTTGGATTAACCAGGGGCCTCGATCTATGCTACTATTCTTTGAGTAGATAACGCTGTTGCAGCTTAGCAACCGCTTCAGATAACAACAGATCGCATTTTGTTCGCTCCGCCCTGCCATACTGCACACCGGTCAGCGTCCAATTTGGTTCCCCGCGTTTTCGGACCGCCTGTCGACCGACAAAAACGCCAATTAGGCCCTCGCAATCTGCACCCCGGTCCCTCACGGCCTTCAGAATGAACGATTGAAGTTCATCCGCTGGCAGCACCTCGCGCTGCTTTATTTCAGATCTTAGGCTCATGATCTGGGTAGCTTTCTTGGTCGTGAAGTCATTTCAATGACCGGAATGTGCACGAAAATACACAATCGTTGATGCACGTTATCCATAGTATAGCCGACTGTGACGGGCGGCGCCTACATCGACACCCTGACTTGACGAGTTAACCCAGCCGGCTTGATTCGGTAAATAGAAGTCCGGCGTAAGTTGCTCCAAAGCGGTACACAACGTCGGAGACGAGCCTCAATTGATTGATTTTAGACAGGAAGCCCAGCTCTAACGTGGCGAAGGGCGGTCTCTCGGTTCTAAGGCACAGAAGTCGAAGAGTTCCCCAAGTCTTGGGAAGGGCGTGCTCCGCCTTCGCCAATGCAACAAGCCGAGACGGCGATTCGGAAATAACCAACAAATTTGCCGCCGCCCGTTCGCGCCAGGCGTAATGGCCAGCAAGCGCCACCTCGAGCACATCACACATGAGCGCGGTCGGATACGTGTGACCACGGTCTTCGATGAAGCGAAATCTCGTTCCGGGTTCCGGCAAAGATCGCTATCGACCCATTTAGATGTCGCGCTCGATGCGGCCGATCGGTCTCCTAGCGCAGCCAGACGGTCTCCAAAGCCTGATCCGCCAAAGCACGCCCGTCCTATGGAGCGAGGTCCAGCGCGCTGATGCTACCTCGCTGGACAGCGGGCGCTGTTCTTTAGTCTCGGTGTCCCGAGATCAGGCTGGTTGCCAAGCGCGGCCCGGCGATTTTTATGAAAGCGCTTCACGGTTCGTAAACCTATGCCTGGTCCGTGCGACTAATGCAAAGAGGGTTAGCACTTTCGAAACCAGCCCGGTTTTTGGCCAGCCCTCCGCCCGGGTTATGGGCAGTTGAAAAAGGCGGTGAGAAATGGTTAATATTGCGAAACGATTGCCAATTAACTTAACAAAAGGTTGCCCAGATTAAGGGCTTGCGCGATTTGTGCATCGCGAATTAACTTGATAAAGTAGGATTAGAGCTAAAAAAACGTAAACATATATTGAAATGAGCCCTTTCGGGATTTTAGGAAGTTGTTCTCGGAGTTATTGAAATGAACAGTTTGGCTGATACGGGAACTGAGGCCCAGTTTACTTCCGAGCGATTGGCCGGCCCTATTGGTTACTCCACTAAGAGAATAGCAGACATCGTTTTGGCGGTATCTGGCTTGGTACTGCTGGCACCTCTGCTAGTGATCTGCTTCCTGGCAACCATTCTCACCTCGTCCGGCCCCGCGCTATTTCGTCACAAGCGCGTTGGATTCAACGGAAGACACTTTGGTTGCCTGAAGTTCCGCACTATGGTGGTGGATGCTCCCGAGCGATTGCGTCAATTGCTTGAAAGCGATCCCGCTGCTGCCGCGGAATGGGCTGCAAACCGAAAGCTCCGGTACGATCCCCGTGTAACAGCTATCGGCGCGATCCTTCGTAAATCAAGCTTGGACGAATTGCCTCAGCTATTTAATGTTCTTAAGGGGGACATGAGCATCGTTGGCCCCCGCCCGGTGACTGACGAAGAGCTCGAACGGTATGCCAATTCTGTAGGTGCTTATCTAGCTTGCCGCCCGGGAATTACTGGTCTTTGGCAGGTAAGTGGCCGCAGCACGACCACCTACAATAAGCGAGTTGCCTGCGACACCTTCTATGCCAGGAATTGGTCCGTGAGCTTGGACATGAAGATTCTGATTGTCACCATTCCCTCTCTTCTGGTTTCCGATAGCGCCTATTGAGACATTTGCTACGTGAGCATCTTGCGAACAGGTTCTCTCCGCAGTGCTTTTGGGGACTAGAGTCGCATCTGAACCGCAACAAAATAGTCATGTAGTTGAAAGCGATTGAGACCTTTACGTTAATTTTGTGTTTGGATTGCGCTGTTTGCGATCGGTGGCTAGCAATCGTCAGCGAACCGGCGCTAGGAATATGACCAACCTTCAACGTCTTAAGTTGCATAACCCGACGAGCAAGCCTCGATCCGAGTCAAACCAGCTCCGCCAAAGGATCGTGATCGGATCCCTTTCTGGACTGATTGCCTTGGTTATGATCCTATGGTTTGGGATATTGGGATGGGGTGCCATTGAAGGCCTGAAGTGGTTGGCCGCTTGGCTCAAGGACTTTTATTAGATGCCGTAATGGGCCGTGTAATCAAAATCGGTCCGCGATGTGCCCTTCTACCGTCGAGCGCCATCAGTCTACCGGCCGGTAGATATCATTTCCGTGCTGGATTTAATGGCAACGTTGCGATATTCGCAACTGGGCAGGACGTGTCCTCGGCTCGATCTCGTACGTAGAAGCCTCCCCGGTTTTCACTTGACCTTGCCCCCAGGTTTTATCCAGTCCTGAGTTCGCCCGTGCCGTTGGATATTGGCCCGGTTGGGCGGTGGCAGCGACGGGAGCTGGCGCGGAGCCTTCGGCATAGCGCAGCGCCAGATCCCGTCGCGGGTGGCAGGTCATAGCGAACTCGGACGGGGTTCTCCATCCGAGCTGCGAGTGTGGTCTTGTGTCGTTGTAATCGGCCCGCCAGCATCCAAGTATGACGCGGGCTTGTGCCAGTGACGTGAACAACGTCTCGTTCAACAGCTCATCCCGCAGCCGGCCGTTGAAGCTCTCGATGAAGGCGTTCTGCATGGGTTTGCCCGGCGCGATGTAGTGCCATTCGACACGGCTTTGGTCGGCCCACACCAGGATGGCGTTGCTTGTGAGTTCGCTGCCGTTATCGCTGACCACCATCCTGGGCTTGCCGCGCTCGATCATCAGCCGGTCCAGTTCCCGCGCCACGCGAATGCCGGAGAGCGAGGTGTCGGCCACCAGCGCCAGGCACTCGCGGGTACAATCATCGACGACGGTCAGGATCCGGAAGCGGCGGCCGCAGGTCAGTTGGTCCGACACAAAGTCGAGCGACCACCGGTCGTTCGGCGTCATCGGAACCAGCATCGGCGCCCTGTTCCCGATCGCCCGCTTGCGCCCACCACGGCGGCGCACCGTTAGCTTCTCCTCCCGATAGAGCCGGAACAGCTTTTTATGGTTGATCAGATAACCCTCCCGCCTGAGCAGAACATGTAGCCGCCGATAGCCGAAGCGGCGGCGCTCCTGGGCGATCGCCCTCATGCGTTGGCGAAGGCTGGTATCGTCAACCTGGGTCGTCCGGTATCTCATGGTCATGCGGCAGCAGCCGATGGCTTTACACGCCCGCCGTTCGCTCATCCCATGGGCATCCACCAGATGAGCGACAGCTTTCCGCTTCCCCGCGGGCGTCACCACTTCTTTCCCACGAGATCCTTCAGCGCCGCATTGTCCAACATGGGGTCTGCCAGAAGCCGCTTCAGCTTCGTGTTCTCGTCTTCCAGCGACCGCAGTCGCTTGGCCTCCGAGACGTCCATCCCGCCGAACCTGGCCTTCCATTTGTAGATGCTGGCATCGCTGACACCATGCTTCCGGCAGAGATCGGCGACCGGAACCCCCGCTTCGTGCTCCTTCAAAATCCCGATGATCTGTTCTTCCGTAAACCGCTTGCGCTTCATCCTCTGGTCCTCGGCTTGGGCCAGAACGAACTTCAAACTGGATTAAGCTCAAGGGGCAAGGTCACACTCAGCCATATGCGCGTAGACCTTCCTGGCGTAGAAAGGGGGTGCATCGGGCTGGACCTCGCCCCCGGGCTTCTGGCTCAAGTCCAGCACCAGAGCATGAAGCGTAAGCGTCGTTCCGCTCCCACCTTCGCGCGGCACATGGGATAGGCGAGTTCCACGATCTCTTTGAAAGGATCGGCTTGTGTCTATGCTTGACCATACGCTTAAATCGGACGTGACGGCGCGCCGGCTGGAAGTGATCACGGAGACGGGACGCCGTCGTTGGTTCCCCCAGGACGACAAGGCCCGGATCGTCGAGGAGACCTGGTCCCGGGGCGCCGTCGTTTCCGAGATTGCCCGGTGACACGGGGCTGACTCCACAACAAGTCTTCAATTGGCGCCGGCAAGCACGCCGGTTGCCGACGCCGATGGCTGACGATCCGCCGTTTGTACCGGCGGTGGTAGACACCTTGGTACCGGCCGTGGCTGTTGGCCATGAGCGTAAGACAGCGCGATGCAAGGCCAAGCCCAATATGGAGGGCATCTAGATCGAAGCGGAGGGCGTCACTATCCGGGTCGGCCGAGGCGCGGATGTGGCGGTGATTGCGGCCATCGTCCATGCGCTGAAGGCAAGCCGGTGATGGGCCCGTCCGGAACTGTCCGGGTGATCGTGGCAACCAAGCCGGTCGACTTTCGCAAGGGAACGGAGGGGCTTGCCACGTTGGTTCGCGAGCACATGCAGGCTGACCCGTTCTCGGGTGCTGTTTATGTGTTCCGTGCCAAGCGCGCTGACCGGATCAAGCTGATCTTCTGGGATGGTACGGGTTTGTGCCTGTTCGCCAAGCGGCGTGGCGCGGGGACTGAACCGGCTTATGATTTGAGCGCTGCAGGCGAGGATGGTGGTCAGCGACAAGGGCAGCGAACTCACCAGCAACGCCATCCTAATATCGGGCCGGCCAGCGCCGTGTCGAATGGGGCACTACATCGCGCCGGGCAAACCCATGCAGAGAACTTCAACGGCCAGCTGCTGCATGGGCTGTTGAACGAGACGTTGTTTACGTCACCTGCACAAGCCCGCGTCACACGTTGACTATAGCGGGACAATCTGCGCATTGCCTCTCCTTCATTCTCGCTGCGCAATTTTACCGGGAAACTGTCGGTGACTACCGCAAAGCCGCCCATCCGCTACGCGCCATTGGGTCGAGGTACGCGTCCGGCGGCTTTGCTGTACAACATCTCGCCGCGGCACGACCCAGCACGCGTGGGTCACGACCTACCACGCTTGGCACCGAAGTTGCTTTTATTTTGCTCAAAGCAAACTCCGCCCCTCCGACCGCCCCATGTTGAACGATCTCGGCAGCTGACGAACACGATTCCTTAACTTTGCTTCGATAACAGGAAAGCTATTCCTGCAGCGGAATTTGCACGATCGCCGCATTTAAGCCGATCGCGCCTTATCGGGTCTAGCGCGAGGCGTCATGGTAAAATACCTGTTCCTGCTCTACGCAATTTTGGCGAGCAGCATGTTTGCGCCCCGCGCAGAAGCAGGTCACCGCGCCGTCTATCAATCGAATGGAAATGTGCGGGTCGCGGAAACCTCACCGACTCTCGCGCCCTTTCAACATGTCAGGTTTTGTCTGCGCTATCCATCCGAGTGCATCACAAATTCGACGGACCCCGAAAACATTGAGTGGAACGATGGAGCGGCTGAACTGCTCAAGGCGGTCAATACCTCCGTCAATGCTTCCATTGCCCCCCAGGTCAAGCTTTACGGAGCCGATCTCCGCGACGGTTGGACAATCGCGCCGCTGAGAGGCGACTGCAACGACTACGCGGTTACGAAGCGTCACGAACTTCTTTTAAGCGGCTTGCCGGCGCGCGCACTGCGGCTCTCAGCGGTCAGGACGACTGCTGGCCTCGGACACCTGGTCCTTGTCGTCGCAACAACGAAGGGCGACTACGTGCTGGACAATCTCACGGACGCAATACGCCTTTGGAAAGAGACAGACTACCAATGGCTCAAGATTCAATCGTCAGCAGATAGCAGGTTCTGGAACGGCATTAAACCAGCAACTGTCGAAACAGTCTTGGCGGCGGCCCATTCTTTTGAATAGCCGACCGCTAATTTGCTGGCGCAGTAGAGATGCGACGCTTCGCCCCATATTGCCTATTGAGTTCGGTGGAAACAGAGGCAAGCCCGGCCCCTAGAACGATGCCAAATACAATGAGAAAGCCCGGAACCTGCAGCGGAAAATCTATCATGGAGTGCAGGTAGCCCAAGATCGCGACTCCCGCAGTCGCAGAAACCACCCCTCGGTCGGGGCCTTGAGCTCTCATTCCGCCGCGAAGGAGTATCAAGACCGAAGCGATGGCGCCGACGAGGACTGCTCCGGCAACAGGAATTCCCATTTCAACCGCGATCTCCAGAATCGTTGAGTGCGCATATTCCCAAACACCCCAACTGTAGAAGTCTGGAGGTCGCAATGCAGGGAACAGATCGCGAAAGGTCCCTGCGCCGGCGCCAAGGAATGGCCGGTTGCGTATCGCATCTACGCAAAGTCCATACACGCGCCAACGGGCATCATCGAACAAGCCCTGACTACCAATCCTGCCTGTCCGGCTAAGAAGCCATGAGCCTGTCAGCAGGGCGGCGCCACTGGCCGAAAGATACCAAAGGCGCCCCCCTCCCCGATTAACCGCCATAATCCCGATTGCGACGAAAGCTCCAGCACACGAGCAGATCAAGCCGCCCCGGGAGCCGGTCAGTAGCAGCGCGACGAAGCATGTCAGCGAAGCCACCGCTCGACCGAGAAACTTGATTGCAAAGTCTTCATTCGATCGATGCAACAACGCCGCGCGAAACGAAAGAATTTCCAAGGATTCGAATGCTGCAACCGCGGGGCAGCACCACAGGATCATGCCTATGCCCATAAACGCCGCCGCGGTGTTGTGGTTGATGAAAGTCGCGGTGAGACTGTCCTCGTAAGCGTTCTTAGGGGCCCACAACACCATGTTCGGGGTCAGGAAAAAGGCGAGAAGTCCATAAATTGCATAGAGCAAAACCGTGTACTTCACGACGCGAAAAAGAATTGTGCGCCGACGCACCGAGGTTCCCACGAAAAAGCCGTTGACGAAGGAGGTCACCATCAGAAGGAGGTGACCGACTGCCGCAAATGGAATCTCAGCACGGCTTGAGATCCTCGCGTGGAGATCAAGCTCAAGCAGACTGCTGGCGCGTTGCCATACGGGATCGGTTAGCCTGTGGTCGCTAATTGGAAGAATTTGCAAGGCTGCGACGAGAGCATAGAAGCCGCACAGCAAGATAAAACCCAACAATATCCTGCTCTGGTCTCGGCCCAGCCGCTCGAATGAACCGCAAAGTGCGCTTGAGGCAAGTAAAAGTGTCCAGACCACGACCCAAAACGGCACCACTGATCCGAAGAACAAAGGTGCAAACACTAGTGTGAGGAGCGTCCCTCCGAGTTGAACGCTCCTCAGCGCTTCTGCGGGTACCGCATGTCTCAATCGACGTCTTGTTATCCCGGCTTCGATAGGTCCAACCTTCAGCCTACCATCTCGTTTTGACAGCGGCGTTAACGTTTGTTGCAGCATTGGCCACCGCAGAAGTCGTGGCCGCCGTGTTACTCACGAGCGTCAGCACCTTGTAGTAATCGACGACTTTTGCATTCGCGACATACATGACGTCTTTGGAGCGCATTTGGAAGCCGACTGCTAGTAGCATTCCGGACGGATCGCGCATGTTCAAATGGTAGATAGTCGGAATACGATCATAAGAGAACCTTGTCGTGTCGACGCCGAGCTTTTCTAAGACATACCGCTCTTCGTAGCGATACACGAACACTTCGCTAGGATCCGACTGCTGGTCGTTTAGGCCGCCCGACTTGCCGATTGCTTGCGCTAACGTCAGCGTCTCGACATCGAACGAAATTTCCGAATTGAAGCCAAAGACGTTTTGGTTGAGTGCTCCCAGCGCGGTGAAGGACGGAGCCTCGTGGGTAATGAAGATCACGTCGTTCGGTCGAATGAAGATATTCTCGGCAGGGTCGTGGACAACCCGACTAAGCAATACCCGAACACGCTTTCCGTCCCGCTGCAGGGTGACATAACTTTCGATGGCCTCAAATTTCGGCCCACCCGCACGAGCGACCAGCGCCAGCAGTCGCTCACCGACGCTGTTCAACGCCAAGACGCCAGGCGTATTTACGTCGCCAAGCACGCTCACGACGCTTGAGTGCTGCTGATTGAGACTTACGACCACTTGAGGCTCGATGGCCCGATTTCGAAGCCGAGCAACGACTGCCTGCTGAATTTCAGGTATTGTGCGCCCGGCAGCAGGAATCTCGCCGGCGTACGGTACTGAGATACTTCCCTTCTGATCAACCGCTTGCGCCGGCAGATCGACAAAGTTGCCTGGACGCGCACCAGCCGCCTGACCAGGTGTGAAAAGACCACCTGGCGCAGCTTCGAATATAGAGATGTTCAACACATCGCCCACGCCGACAACCTGGACCGGCTTTGGCCGTTTGTCAGGAAACATCCCCTTGAAGGTGATGAGGTCGGGTTGAGACAGAAGGCCGATCGTGTCCGCGCTTACGTCGACGAGAACATAGGGCAGAGCTGAAGCAGAACGCACTCCTGCGGTCGCATTCAAAGCAACGGACTCGCTGGTCGGCCCCGTTCCGGGCAGAAGCATGCACCCCGGGAGAGCCGCTCCCGCAGTAAAAACAATTATTGCGGTGCCAAAGCGTCGCACCGCATGAGACATCTTTACCCGACGCGACAACAACTTAATACCAAGCCCGCTCACGCGCCTAGCCCGGATCGCAGTCGTTACTGACGGTTCAATTCTAGTACTCAAGCCCGTCGCCCCCAAAAAAACCGACCGTCCGTCCGCTTAACCACAATCGCTCTTGCTCGACCCGCCCTCGCGATCAGCCTCACGAACCCTACTCGGCGACTCCCCGATATCAAAGCGCCGACTGGCATATCCCCGCCGACTTTTAACGATCAGTTGCAATCGCGCCACACCTCCCGACGCCTCGGCGGTGAAACGATCGCCCACTCCAGCCCGCAGTCCCAAAAGAACCGAGCCGAATCACCAAAGGCGCGGAATGCTTAAACCAGCGTTGATAACGGGCAGTTTCCCAGCTCAGGGCTATTTTTTCGGATCAGCGTGATCTACTACTGAATTAGAGTTGATTCGCGCGCAGAGAATCGAGCATTAAGTCCCGAGCTCAAGCGAATCTTAGTAGCCAAAATATTAACCTTTCCTTTCGCAATATGCGTGGTCCCGCGCCTGCACACCGGCTGCGCGCGGCATTTGCTGTGACCGAAAGACATCGGCATGGGATACGCCGTCTTCACCTTAGGCTTGCTTGGATTTGCGGTCGGCTCGGCCTTCCGCCTGAGGGGGCTATTGGCTATCCTTGGGCTATTGCTGCTCGGCTCGATCCTCTTTGCGGCTTTAAACGGCTTTGGTTGGCTCGACACCGCTTTGACGATTATGATCGTTCAAACAATCGTCCAAGGAGCCTACTTCCTAGGTCTTGTCGCCCGAGCGCTCCTAACCGGTACCCATGGGGCCCGGCGCGTCTTTTGAGCGTTGGGTTTGCTATATTGGCTCATCATTTCTGCTTTGGGCATTCAGAATAGAACGTCCCATTAGACGCGTCTGTCCGCTCCAGACACTGAGCTGAATCGGTGATCATTCCGGCCACGGTAAAATCATACCCCTTCTCCCCAAGAGCGAGCAGATATCTCCCCGGGGGAAGTACGAAATCCGGATTTTCAGCCTGGACGAGCAGCATCTCCACATTTCCGGGGATTGGCCGGACGCGGAATTCGTATGAAACATTCCTTATGTTCCACGCATCCGATATCGGCGTAAACGCTGGCTTTCCCTTCGGATCGAATGTGAGAGCTCGCGAAACCCGCGCCACGACACGGATATCTACACGGTCGGGCGCATTGCCAACCAAGTCACGACGGAAAACCACGAATCTCGTCTTTCCGTCGGGTATAGTCGTTTTGCTGGCACTCATGACAGGAGTGGACATCGCGATGCGTTTGTCCGGTACACGTTCTCGCAACGCATACAGTTCGCTCAACTTTCGATCGTTGAGGGCGTAGACACCATAATCAGCAGGTAGGGGGAAATCAGGCACATTAGACACAGGAGCCTGTAGCTGCGGAGCAGCCACCGATACACGGCTGGTCTCTTGCGGAAACGACGACTTGGGAAGAGAGTAGCCAAATGTTTCGACCAACGCCGAACGAAGGTCAGTATCCCTGCTTAGGAGGATCCCACCCGCAACCGCTCCGCAAAGCGACACCCCCACAAGGAAAGGCAGTCCCACGTTAGTCCATATCGATCGGGCTCGCACCTCGATTGGAGGCTGGACTTGATACCGCAGATTTGGGCGTGCAGGCACGAGGACAAGGTCGTCTGCCTCGGGGGCCAAATGCCTTGCGGTCGCGATCGATGTCGTTTGTGGCGTCAATATAGGCGGAGCAAGTTCGTTTCCGGGAGAGGAAGGCTGGGAAAGAAGGCTCTCACTTTCCCCATAACGCCGTGAAAACTGTTCGACCCCCTCAATTGCAGCCTCAAGCGCCGACGAAATCTGCTGTCTTTCAGACTCGCCGGCCCAGGACGTGTCCGTTTGCAAGCGCGCACGCGCAAACTCGTAAACGATAGCGCGAAGCTGGGAAGGCTCCTCCTTCACCGAACTGATCATTCGCGAAAGAATCAACGCGAACTCAATCTCTTTGGCCTGGGCTACGTCCAAATCTCGTCGCTCAACGTTTGGAGGTTCGTGGTTCATGAGGGAGTCGGATTGGATCAGCTACCCTATTACACCATGCAATTCGTTGAAAAAAAACGTTTTTTTTTTGCAGAGGCCTATCAATCGCTCGTGGCGATAAGTCCGTAGGCGTCGCGCGCACCTTCGGCGGTGGCGAAACCGACCGATGTCATAGCAATTTCTTTGCGAAGTCGTTGGCGAGGGTTTATGTTTCAAGCAACGAACGATCGGATGTTTCGAATGAGGATCTCGGCATGTCAGTCACACCAAAAGTTGCTTTCATTGTATTTGCCTTCGTCATGATCGGAGCGTCCGAATCTGCTTCAGCACGTAGTGCCACATATCCCCTAACCCGCTGCGGACCAGATTTGTTATATCTGTGCCCAATCCGGGGTTATTTCGACGCCCCTCCGTTTCACTACAATTTAGCTATACATCCCGGTTGCATTAGGAACGTTGCTGTAGAGACCCCGCAGGGCGTCGAGCGTCGCCGAGCGGTCGTTTGCGGAGCTCCGACAAGAAGCATGGTTTGGTGGTAGCCTGGGTGGCACCGGCCCGACCTGTGATCAAAGCTTCATCGTCCGTTGCCGATGTTGGTCGAGCGGGCATTACCGGCCGGGGGCTGCGTCGGGGCATTATTTATGCCCCCATTATTTCGTGGGCCTTGATTGAGCGCCCTTGGTGAGGCGGTTCCTCCATCCCTTACCAAGTTGCCGTACATGTCGCGCTGATTTGAAACACCTGACTGAGCCAAGGCGATTCCAGTCCAGCTCACCGACAGGGCTATTGCACATACCAATCCAAGTTTCATGCGAAATACTGCTTTCCAATTTGGCTGCTGATTGGCCCCTCGGAAGGAGGCGCTCGGTAGAGTGACGCGCTTTCGTACCAACTTGATATTGCCGAGCGCAAGCTCGACACCCAAAGTGGACCGCCTTAGTTTGCCCACTAGATCTATTTTAAGAGGTTATTCAAGACGTAATCAAGCTCGCGGCGAGGCATCTTGTCCTGCTACCGGAGAGCGGTCATCTGAATTTCGCTCGCATCGGGAATAAATAAAATTGAGAGCGGATTACTGCGCGATGTCAGACCAGCTCTCGGTTGCTACCGACCAAGATGCAACAGCTGATTGCGACAAGGAGAAGGTGATTATGGATTGGGTACTTTTTGTTTCGCTTCAATGGATCGTGCTTGGCAGCCCAACGCAGCCAACCAGTCAGCAGATCCAATCGTTCTCCTCTGAAGAGTTGTGTAACAGGGCCGCAGATGCAATTCGGAACGAAATAAACGCGCCGCTACCCGCTCAGCGGGCCCAGACGCTCGGACGCGTGGTTTGCGTATTGCGCAAAGAAAAATGAAATCTCCAAGCAATTGCCTGCGCTGGCGCCTTTTGCCACCAGTCCTCGATCAATTCCTGGCGGTTCTTAAATTGAATAGTGAGGTCCGCAATCGGTCGTTGTTCAAATGGTATTGAAGGATCTTGCAATAGCAACCGCTCCTTACTAGTGCATCCTCCTCCCGGGCAAACCGATAAAACTGGAAACGGCGGTAGCTTGGCATCACGTGCTGAAAGCCAAGATGGGCCAGCCAGCTGAGCTGGAGAAGTTCGTTAACGGAAAGGTCAACACGTGTTTTCCCCTCCGCGGGCGCTTTTCTCCGTACTCCAGCACCATGCCCTTTGCGCCACTGGCTTCGCCAATCTGGTCGCCGAATTTCGAAAGCTCCGCATGACGAGGATCAAACGCACTGCCCACGATGGGCCGCCTTTTCATCGGAGCAGCCTTGACGGCCAACACCGCCTTCTCAACACGAAAGGTCTTTTCCGACGGCTTCGCAGTGAGATCTAGCCCCCGTCCTATTTCTTGAATTGCTTCCTCAAAACCGCGTTGCCTTCCAACTTCAAGATACGAACGTGCGCAAGACATCGCGCTGAAACCCTACGTGAAGATCATTCCACCCAGCACCAAGAGAAGTTCCATGGCCACCCACCGTTATCAGTTTTAAGCGAACGATCGTTCGAATTCAGTAGGGTTTGGTGATCCCAGATCTTGCCCACTCCGGTTGATGATCTGCATATTTTTTGGGAGCGTTGTGGGAAATTTTGAGCGGACGATGTCCTAGTTAGGACATATCCGCCAAGTCATACTAACGAATGCGTCCCTCGATTCTTATCGGGCGCACTCCTAGCGGCTGAGAAAGTGTCCGTCCCCATGTCATCGTTGTCTCCATCAGACCCACAAGATGCTGAGGCTGACGTGCCTGAGCGCTCAAACGCGCTATTAGGGGAGTTTCGCGGTGGCCTACTGACGATTGGTTGGGCAACGGCGGCGACAATCGCAACGTTCGGCTGGCTGTATTTTATCATCCGGTTGATTGCGTTCGTTATCGAGTGGGTTTTGCAGTAATTTGTGAGTGCATCGGAAGGGATGATACAGCCGAAGAAGCATAGGGCGACGGGATCGAACGCTCTTTCCGGGCGCGGCTGGACCCAGCACCATGAAGCGGTAGGACGCACCGATCGGGCGATCGAACAGCGAGGCCTCCGAGACGCGCAATAGCGTGTTCTGAAAGGTCGCGCGCGTGCCGAACAACGGCAGGAACTGCTTGGGGCGCACCTCGCGCGAAGCCGGCCACAGCCGCGTTCCGGCACCGCCGCACATGATCAGAGGGATAATGCGTTTGTCGTTCCGATACCAGATGACAAAATAACGAACTCCGTGCGCGATCGGCGTTGACGGTGCGAAGCCGGTGTCGCGAATGATGTCGCTCCGTACTTTCGTCACTCCGCCGCGAGTTTCACGTCCGACGCAGCGGCGCGGACTTCGGCGTCGACCTGGGCTTCAACGCCTCATCCGCTGGCCCAGCCTGTTTCTGCGCCAATCCTCTCGGCTCTCACTGCCGCGGTTCAGACCGTCTGAAGCCCAAGTTCTTCACGGACGACTCGATGGCGTCAGCTTCCGGATCTATGTCGAGAAGGTTCTCCTGCCGCCCCTCCGTCCCAGTGATATCGTCGTCCTGGACAATATCGGCAGTCAACGAAGCAAAGCCGTGCGCCAGCTGATCCGCTCCGCCCCAGCCACCTGTTTTTCCTGACCGAATATTCACCCGACCTGAACCCGATCGAACAGGTTCTTGCCAAGCTCAAACGTCTGCTCTGCAAGGCGGCCGCACAAGCAAGGGCAATCCGTCTTTAACGGCGAACAGCATCCATGCGCCGGAAATAGCCCAAGGCTCGCTAGCTCTCGCGCGGCAGATACCCTTGCCGGTGCTGACAAGTCCCGGGGGACACCAGATTCCCACAGAGAGTATCGGCTTGAGTTGGCTTAGAGTAGCTGCTGTTCTAGGTTCTCTTTTGGAAAATCAACTATGGAATAGCATGTGAAACGGATTCTACAGGTCGTCTTCTATGTTGCGGCTGCAGCCACACCGCTGCCCGCGTCAGCTGAGGTTTCGGTTGCCGATGCAATCGATCGTTACCGACTCGGCGACACTGCGATGTTCGCCTTCATCGCAGGAAATCTGAACGCCTGGATTTGGGCCAATGCAGAATTGGAGCACCGCGGCCAGACGAAGCTTTTTTGCGCCCCACCGTCTGTCGATCTAAGTGTGCGCCTGCAGGTTGAGATTACAAAAAACCATATCGCCCGCGTCCCGGCGGACGGATCACGATCGGCTGGCTTCGTAATGCTTCAGAGCCTTTCGAACGAGTTTCCGTGCAAATGAAGTCGCGCTGTCGAGGAACCGCGATCAAACTATGCTCCGTCCGTTCGCGAGATCGCTATTGTTACACGATCATTGCGCTATGCGCCGGAAGGAACGCCTCTCGACTGACGAGCGTCCTGCTTCGTTAAAACAAACGAAGTTGCGTGTTGTATGCACTATGAACCGCCCCGGGTTTGCCGGAGGCTCCAACTCCTGAGAGGATGGAGCCATGACAAGCAAGACGACGAACAAGTTT
>NZ_JBVVPC010000058.1:0-45192 GCF_055807355.1 Bradyrhizobium sp. Ken01 | reverse complement strand
GCCGAGTGATTGGCTACACCTGTATGCTGCTGTGCGGTTTTCCTGCGTGTGCTTTTCGCGCAGCGGACCGCGGGTGCCAGCCGGCACCCGGCCTTCCCTGCGCCCTCTTGGTCAAGAAGGCGGAGTGACGAAGCAAAGCTCGGGCGAAACGCGCCGCGAGAAGGCGAGCGCATGTGCGTCGCCTCGCGCTCGGTGTCATCGTCCGCGCAGGCGGACGATCCAGTATTCCAGAGACGCCTGTGGTGGAGTCGAGACGCCGCGGCGTACTGGATTCCCGCTTTTGCCGGGAATGACAGCGCTGGTTGGAGAACCAGTTTGCCGCCCCGGCAATCGGGCCGCAGATGCTGGAACCGGAACCTCACAACTTCTCACAACTCCAAACGGGTGTCTCGCGGTCGCCGCTGCTAGTCAGTGCACGACCGATCAACGAGGGAGCAGCATCATGAAACAGATCATCGATCAGCACCGGCGCCAGTTTTTCGGCGTCGCCGCGGGAACTGTCGCCGCCGGCCTCGGCGTGATCGGCCTCGCCCGCGCCGAATCGGAAGCGCCGCGCTCGGCCGCAACGAATGCGTCGTTCGGCGCGATCAAGCAGATCGATGCCGGCGTCCTCAACGTCGGTTACGCGGAGGCCGGTCCTGCGAACGGTCCGGTCGCGATCCTGCTGCACGGCTGGCCCTACGACATTCATGCCTTCGTCGACGTCGCGCCGATCCTGGCGAAGGCCGGCTATCGCGTCATTGTCCCTTATTTGCGTGGCTACGGCTCGACCCACTTCCTCTCCGAGGAGACACCGCGAAACGGCGAGCCGGCAGCAATGGCTGCCGACATCATCGCGCTGATGGACAAGCTCGAGATCAAAAAGGCGGTGGTCGCCGGTTTCGATTGGGGCGCGCGCACCGCCGACATCATCGCCGCGCTGTGGCCGGAGCGGTGCCGCGCGCTGGTGTCGGTCAGCGGCTATCTGATCTCCAGCCAGGCCGCGGGCAACGCGCCGCTGCCGCCGTCGGCCGAGCTGCTATGGTGGTACCAGTTTTATTTCGCGACCGAGCGCGGCCGCGCCGGATACGAGAAATACACGCATGATTTCGCCAAGCTGATCTGGAAGCTGGCCTCGCCGCAGTGGAAGTTCGACGACGCCACCTTCGACCGGAGCGCGGCGGCGCTGGACAACAAGGATCACGTCGCGATCACGATCCACAATTACCGCTGGCGGCTCGGGCTCGCCCAGGGCGAAGCCAAATACGAGGAGCTCGAAAAGAAACTTGCGGCAGCTCCGGTGATCAGCGTCCCAACCATCACGATGGAAGGCGACGCCAACGGCGCGCCGCATCCCGATCCAAGCGCCTATGCCAAGAAGTTCTCGGGCCGCTACGACTATCGCCTGATTACCGGCGGCATCGGCCACAATCTGCCGCAGGAAGCACCGCAAGCCTTTGCCAAGGCCGTCATCGACGCCGACGGCGGTGCCTGACCCGCTACTCTGCCGCCACCATCTGCTGCGTGCGCCACTGGCCGAGCAGGGCGCGCAGCGAAGCCGGCTTGACCGGCTTGTTGAGCACCGCGACCTTTTCGTCCCGTGCAGCCATTTGCACGGCGGGGCTGCGGTCGGCGGTGATCAGGATCGCGGGGATGCCGTCACCGAAGCGGCGGCGGATGTCGCGGATCGCGGCGATGCCGTTGCCGCGGTCGAGATGATAATCGACGAGCAGGCCGGTCACGCGGCGGCCGGCGGCTTCGATCGCGGCGATCGCGCCCTCGGGATCGGCGACCGCGATCACTTCGGCGTCCCACGCCTTCAGCAGCGTGCGCATGCCGTCGAGGATCGCGGCGTCGTTCTCGATGCAGACGATCAGGGTCCCCGAGATCGAGGTGCGTGCGAGCGGCGTTGCGCTGGTCACGGCCGCGGTGTGGGTGATCGCCTTCGCCGTCGGCGCCGTCACGGAAAACACAGAGCCGCCGCCGACATTGGAATCGATGGCGATGTCGTGCTTGAGCACGCGCGCCAACCGCTCGACGATCGACAGGCCAAGGCCGAGGCCGCGGGCGATCCGAGCGCCCTGCTCGAGGCGGTGGAATTCCTTGAAGATCTCGCCGCGCTTGACCGTCGGGATGCCGACGCCGGTGTCGTAGACGCAGATCTTGAGCGAGGCGCCATGGCGGCGGCAGCCGACCAGCACGCGCCCCCGCGGGGTATATTTGATCGCGTTGGAGATCAGGTTCTGGAGCAGCCGCCGCAGCAGGAGACGATCCGACTCGACGGGCAGCGAGCATGGCACGAAGACGAGCGCCAGATTCTTGGCGCGTGCGATCGGCGCGAATTCGATCTCCAGCGAGCGCATCAGATCGGCCATCTTGAAGCTCGAGATGGAGGTCGTCATCGCGCCGGCGTCGAGCCTGGAGATGTCGAGCAGCGCGCCGAGGATCTCCTCGATCGCCTGGAGCGATTCGTCGATGTTCTCGACCAGCCGCGTCTCCTCGCCGCTGTGCTGACGCTCGACCAGGCTCGTGACATAGAGCCGCGCCGCGTTCAGCGGCTGGAGAATGTCGTGGCTGGCGGCGGCGAGAAAGCGCGTCTTGGAGATGCTGGCGTCTTCGGCCGCGCTCTTGGCCAGCGCCAGCTCGGAATTCAGCCGGGTCAGCTCCTCGGTGCGGTCGCGCACCCGCTTCTCCAGCGTCGCATTGGCGCGCTCCAGCGCTTCGGCCGCCTCGAACGTGGGCGTGACGTCGGTGAAGGTGATGACGAAGCCGCCGCCGGGCATGCGGTTGGTCAAGATCTCGATCACCATGTGACGATCGGGCAGGCGCTCGAGATAGGGCTCGCCGTCGGTGGTGTAGGCCACCAGCCGGCGCTCCAGCATGGCCTCGCGCTCGATCGGATCGGCCGGCTCGCTCACGCCCATGAATTCCAGGATTTCACGCAACGGCGTGCCGAACTGGATGAAATGCGGGGGAACGTTGAGGAGATCGCCGAACTGCCGGTTGGAGCAGATCAGTTGCAGATCGGCATCGAACACCGCGATGCCCTGGCGCACATGGTTGAGCGCAGTCTGGAGGATCTCGCGGTTGAAATGAAGCGCCGCATGGGAATCGTCGAGCAGCTTGAGCGCAGCCTTCGCCGACACCGTCCGTTTGCGCAGCAGCAGCGACATCACCAGACGCGAGGAGGCCGCACCGATCGAGGACGCGATCAGGTGCTCGGCATGCTGCAGCAGCTCGAAATCGGCGGGCGCCCCGGACTCCAGCCGCACATTGCGCCGCGCGGAGAATGCCTCGAACGAATGCCGTGCGCGGTCAGGCCCGAGATATTGCGCCACCGTGGTCTGGATGTCCTGCACCGTGACGGTGGTGCGCCAACGGCGGAAGTTCGGGGAGATCGGCGCGAGCGTGTTGGGGACGAACAGATCGGCCTGCACCAGCTCGATCGACGACGGCCGGCGCGCCAGCGACAGCAGCACATAAGTGAGGATATTGAGCGACAGCGACCAGACCACCCCGTGCATCAGCGGCGGCAAATCGGCGCCGAACAACGCCTGCGGCCGCAGCGCCTCGATTCCGAACGGGCCGTGCTGGAGCAGCAGGATGCCGGCCGTCGAAGTATCCATGAAGCTCGGGATGAACAGCGTGTAGAGCCACACCGCGAAGCCGACCAGCATGCCGCCGATCGCGCCGCGCGCGGTCGCGCGCCGCCACAGCAGTCCGCCGAAGAAGCTCGGTGCAAGCTGGGCGATGGCGGCAAAAGACAGCAGACCGATCGCCACAAGCTGGGTGTTGCCGAGCGCGCGGTAGTAGAAATAGGCCATCACCATGATGGCGAAGATCGCGAGCCGGCGCGAACGCAGCAGGAAGTCGCTGAAATCGGCGCCGCCGGTGCGCCCCTCGGGCCGTCGTTGCAGCACCAGGGGCACCACGAGATCGTTCGAGACCATGATGGAGAGCGCGACGCATTCGACGATCACCATCGCGGTCGCCGCCGACAGGCCGCCGACGAAGACGGCGACGCTGAGCAGATCCGCGCCGCCCTCCATCGGCAGCGCCAGCACGTACATATCGGGATCGGCGGCGCCGAACGGGAAGCTGACGAGGCCGGCGAGCGCGATCGGGATCACGAACAGATTGATGGCGACGAGATAGAGCGGGAACAGCCAGCGCGCGCGGCCGACCTCGGCGTCCGAGGAATTCTCGACCACGCTGACGTGGAACTGGCGCGGCAGCAGCATGATCGCGCACAGGGACAGCAGCGTCATGGTCAGGAAGTTGCCGATCGACGGCGAATAGTTGATGACGCGCACCGCCTCCGGCGTCTTCATCGCCCGCTCGATCAGCTCGTGCGGCGAGAACATCCAGAAGGTGACGAAGATGCCCGCGGCGAGGAAGGCGACGAGCTTGATGATGGATTCGGTTGCGACCGCCAGCATCAGGCCGTGCTGGTGCTCGGTGGCGTCGGTCTGCCGCGTGCCGAACAGCACGGCAAAGGCCGCCATCGCCAGCGTCACCATCAGCGCCACGTCGCCGAAGATCGGGATGTGGGAGAAGGCCTGGTCTTCGCTCAGGATGGTTTCGAGCGAGGAGGCGACCGCCTTGAGCTGGAGTGCGATGTAGGGCACCGAGCCGATGATGGCGATCAGCGCGACGGTTGCCGCCACCGCCTGGCTCTTGCCGTAGCGCGCTCCGATGAAGTCGGCGATCGAGGTGATGTTGTGGGCCTTCGCGAGCTGGATCACGCGGCGGAGGACGCCGGCCCCTAACCCGATCATCAGGATCGGGCCGACATAGATCGCGAGGAAGTCGGTGGAGGTGCGGGTGGCGAAGCCGACCGAGCCGAAGAAGGTCCAGGAGGTGCAGTAGATCGCCAGCGACAGCGGATAGATCAGCCCCGAGGCGCGGCCGCGCCCGGCCGGCCTGCGGCGGTCGCCATGGCTCGCCACCAGGAACAGAAAGCCGATATAGCCGAAGGCGGCGGCGATCACGCCCCAATCGTGCAGCATGGCGAGCGTGCTTCTCCCGGGGGCGCGCTGGCCGCGCCCGATCTCATTTTCGCTGTAAATCTAGCGCGTTGGACGGGTGGAGGCGACAGCGAAATGCCGTGTGGGTGCGGGAACCGGGGGTGTCGTTAAGGTGTGGGGCGAGCTGCCCGCTCTCCCTCGCCCCGCTTGCGGGGAGAGGGTGGGGTGAGGCGACTCTCCCCGGTGACGGTGATAGTTGGATTCGCGGAGACTCCCCCTCACCCGGAATCCGCGCTTCGCGCGCATTCCGGCCTCTCCCCGCAAGCGGGGAGAGGCGAGGGAAACGTCTACTCCGCGGCCAGCGACTTCTCGCGAAGCGGCAGGCCCAGGCGGTCCCACACCTGCAGCAGGGCTTCGGCGAGCTGATCGATCAGGCCGTCGTCGTGATAGGGCGAGGGCGTGATGCGCAGGCGTTCGGAGCCCTTGGCGACCGTCGGATAGTTGATCGGCTGGATGTAGATGCCATGCTGTTCGAGCAAGAGGTCGGAAGCCTGCTTGCACTTCTCCGCGTCGCCGATGAACAACGGGACGATGTGGGTGTCGCTCGACATCACCGGCAGGCCGGCGGCGTTGAGGATCGCCTTGACCCGGGCGGCGCGATCCTGGTGACGCTCGCGCTCCCAGCTTGATGTCTTCAGATGCTTGATCGCGGCGGTCGCGGCCGAGCAGATCGCCGGCGGTAGCGCGGTGGTGAAGATGAAGCCCGGCGCATAGGAGCGCACGGCGTCGATGATCTGACCGTTGGCGGCGATGTAGCCGCCGAGGCAGCCGAACGCTTTGGCGAGCGTGCCTTCGAGAATGTCGATGCGATGCATCACGCCGTCGCGCTCGGCGATGCCGCCGCCGCGCGGGCCGTACATGCCGACGGCGTGGACCTCGTCGACATAGGTCATCGCGCCGTACTTCTCGGCGAGGTCGCAGATCTTGGCGAGCGGGGCGATGTCGCCGTCCATCGAATAAAGGCTCTCGCAGGCGATCAGCTTGGGCCGGCTCGGGCCCGCAGCCTTCAACAGCGCTTCGAGGTCGGCGAGGTCGTTGTGGCGGAACACGACCCGCTCGCATCCGGACTGGCGGATGCCCTCGATCATCGAATTGTGGTTGAGCTCGTCCGACAGGATCAGGCAGTTCGGAATGAGCTTTGCGATGGTCGCGATGCCGGTCTGGTTCGAGACGTAGCCGGACGTGAAGAGCAGCGAGGCTTCCTTGCCGTGGAGATCGGCGAGTTCGGCCTCGAGCTGCACAAGCGGATGATGCGTGCCGGCGATGTTGCGGGTGCCGCCGGCGCCGGTGCCGACGCGGGTCGCGGTCTCGACCATCGCGCCCACCACCTTCGGGTGCTGGCCCATGCCGAGATAGTCATTGGAGCACCAGATCACGACGTCGCGCTTGCCCTTGGGCGAGTGCCAGAGCGCATGCGGGAACCGGCCGGCGATGCGCTCGAGATCGGCGAACACGCGGTAGCGCCGCTCGGAGTGGAGACGATCAAGGGCGGAATTGAAGAACTGGGCGTAATCCATCGTCAAACCTGCAGCGGAACCGACCAAAGACCCGCATATCCTTAGAGCTTTTCCAGCTCCAATGTCTATGCGCTATCCCACATTTGGACCTGCGGGGCATTTGGGCAAAATGCCCTATCATGCGATTTGAAACTTGATCCGGATCAAGTTCACGCGAGATGCAATGTTGCTCTGCACCATCCGGTGAATTGAGCGCAGCCCTCAGGTCGTCCTGAACTGCAACACGCCGTCTTTCATCTCAGCCGTCAGCCGGCCTTCCACGATCATGTAGTTGACGTGGGCGACCAGTTCGCCGGCGGCGAAACCCATCTGGTGTTCGTCCAGCACGTGCTTGTTGAACACCACGGGCACCAACGCGCGCGAGGTCTGCGGCACCTCGCGGCAGGCTTCCGCGATCAGGCGGCAGCGCTCCTCGTGGTGATCGGCGAGCTGCTTGATGCGGGTCTTCAGTCCATAGAACGGCACGCCGTGGCCGGGCAGCACCAGCACGTCATAGGGCAGCGTGGTGGTGAGGCTGGCGAGCGAGGCCAGATATTCGCCGAGCGAGTTCTGGTCGGGTTCGACCGCCCACACGCTGACATTCGGCGAGATCTTGCTCAGCACCTGGTCGGCCGAGAGGAACAGCTTGTCGTCGGCGCAATACAGCATCACCTGGTCGAGCGCGTGTCCGCCGCCGGTGATCACCTTGAAGCGGCGCGTGCCGATCACGACGTCCTCGCCATGCGAGATGCGGCGGTAGGACGGCGGCAACACCGAGACGCGCTTGAGATAGTCCTGGCCGCGGCCGAGCAGTTTTTCGGTGAGCGAATCGTCCATGCCGTGGCGGCGGAAGAACAGCCGCTGCGCCTCCTTCCGCTCCTCGGTGCCGCGGTTCTGGTGATAGACCGATTGCAGATATTCGACCTGCGACATCACCAGCGGGCAGTTGAACCGCTCGACGATCCACCCGGCCAGACCGACATGATCGGGATGGGAATGGGTTACGATCAGGCGCGTGATGTTGACGCCCTTCAACGGCCCGTCGAACAGCTTCGTCCAGGCTTCGATGGTCTCCTCATTGCCGAAGCCGGCGTCGATCATGGCGTAGCCGTCGCCGTCGGCGAGCAGGTAGATGTTCACATGGTTGAGGCGGAACGGCAGCTTCAACCGCGCCCACAACACGCCCGGCTTCACCTCGACGACCTCTTCGGGGCCGGGATGCTGTTCCCAGGGATAGCGCAGGGCGTCGGCGGAGGACTGCACGGTGTCGGTCTTTGCGTTCATGCTACCGGCTTAAACCCGCTCGTCACGGCGCGCCAGCCGAAAAAGGACGCTGGCGCGGCCCGCATAGCGGTCATTCCGGGCTACGGAACGACCTCTTACGCCGCCCGCATGTTGTTGAGGAACGCGTCGATCTCTCCGCGCAGCATGTCGGCCTCGCGGCGGAGCGCGTCGGAGGCGCCGAGCACTTCGTTCGCCGCCGCGCCGGCTTCCGCCGAAGCCGTGGAGACGCCGACGATGTTGCTGGAGACCTCACTGGTCCCGCCGGCCGCATGCTGGATGTTGCGGGCGATCTCGCGTGTCGCCGCGCCTTGTTCCTCGACCGCGGCGGCGATCGTCGTGGTGACGTCGTTGATCTCGCCGATGATCCGGCCGATGCCCTGGATGGCGCCGACCGCCGAAGTCGTTACTGACTGCATGCTGGCGATCTGGCTGCGGATCTCCTCCGTCGCTTTCGCGGTCTGGCTCGCGAGGCTCTTCACCTCGGAGGCGACCACCGCGAAGCCACGGCCGGCTTCGCCCGCGCGCGCCGCCTCGATGGTGGCGTTGAGGGCGAGCAGATTGGTCTGCGAGGCGATGGTCTGGATCAGGTCGACCACCACGCTGATGCGGCTCGCGCTGTCGGCGAGGCTCTGTACCGTGGCATCGGTCGCGCCGGCTTCGTCGACCGCCTTCCTGGCGATCGCGGCCGAGGTGACGACCTGCTTGCTGATCTCCTCGATCGAGGACGAGAGCTGCTCGGTGCCTGACGATACGGTCTGCACGTTGACCGAGGTCTCTTCGGCTGCGGATGCAACCGCGTTCACCAGCGCATTGGACTGATCTGCCGTGTTCGACATGCTCTGCGCGGTCGATTGCATCGAATTGGCTGATTGCGCGAGATTGTCGAGTGCGGAGCGGACCGTGCTCTCGAAGTCTGCAATCTTCGCCTCCATCTGCGCCGCACGCTCGGCCTTGGCGACGCGATCCCTGTCCTGCTCGCTCGCAAGCGCCCGGGCTTCGATCATGCTGTCGCGGAACACCGTCAGCGTTTCCTTCATCGCGCCGATCTCGTCGTTCTGCCGGGAGCGGACGATCTCGGTATCGAGGTCGCCGGCAGAGAGCAACTGCATGGCGCGTTGAAGCTCGCGAATGCGGCGCAGGATGTTGCGGCCGACATAGAGCCAGACGAACAGCGCCGAGCCGACCAGCGTCAATGCGCCGAGTGCCAGCATCGCGGTGGTCGCAAGCGAAATCTCCTGCCGCGCCTGGAAGGTCGACGCGTTGGTCTCCTTCTGCACGCCTTCGACGAGCTGCTGCACGCTGATGCCGAGGCCGACATTGAGCTTGCGGGTCTCGTCCAGAATGGTCTGGCCGTAGTCGATGGCGTCGAGCTCCTTCTGGCGGATCTTGAAAACGCCAGACTTGCCTTCGCCGAAGGCGAACAGCTTTTGCACGGTGTCGCGCACCGCTTGCATCGAGGCCATGTTCGGAAGGTCCTCGAGGTTCGACTTGACGCGGTCGCGAGTCGCCTTGAACTCCTTCTCGATCGCCTCCAGCGTATCGCTGTTGTTGGCCGACAGCGCCGCCATCATGTCGGCGGCCATCAAATTGCCGTTGGCGGAGATGGTCGCGACCTGGGAGACGGTGCGGGCAGCTTCGGTGGCATCGTCGGCGGAAACTTCCGCCGCGCCGAGGATCGCGTTCAGGCGCGTCTGCGCGTCCAGCATGGCAGGACCGGCCGCACCGACGAAGGTGAGCTGCGCCTTGCGGAGCGCTTCATATTGCTTGTCATGCAACGCGCCGGTATCGAGCCGCTCGCGCGCTGCCGACACCAGACTCTGGGTCGCCTCGTCGATGCTCTTGGCGGTGTCGCGCAACGCGGTTGCGACCTGCTTGTCGGCGCCGAGCTCGATGATCTCGCCGAGCTTGGCCATGGCGAGCTGCTGGATCTCCTGCACCTTCTTGGTGCGTTCGTTCAGCGCCTCGTCGGACGGCGACGCCAGGAGGCCCGGCCCCTGCGCCGCGAGCGTTGCGCTTTGCGATGCGAGTTGAAGGCTGGCGGAAAGGCGCGGGATGTCGCGGCCGCTCAGGTCCATCATGGTGCTGCCGAGATGGTTGAAGACGAAGCCGGCGCCGGCTGCAATCACGAGGCCCATGCCCGCGATCACCGCGAAGGCCGTGAACAGGCTGCCGCGCACGCCCCATGTCGGCATTTTGAAACGAGGCCGGATACGACCAAGCAAACGGCCAAGGCCCAGACGGATTGCCATCAAAATTCCCCCACGCGTGATCTTTATGTTTTCGCCGCGGAGTATCCTTGGGACGGGTTAAAAAATCGCAAGTTGCTCAATCGGTTGCGTGCGTTCCGCACAGCGAAAAAAGAAGGGCCGGCAACGATGCCGGCCCTTCATCATGATAAGGTCTTGGTAACCGTTTAGTAGCGCGCGACCGCCGAGTTGGCCCAGTTGAAGCGGTAGTTGACGCCCGCCTTGATGGTGTGGTCGTCGGTGGTGAAGTTGCCGGTGCCCGCCAGCGGACCACCGGTGAAGTGCGCGTCGCCGAAATTGTAGTACTGGTACTCGGCCTTGGCCGACCAGTTCGGGGCGAACATGTATTCGAGGCCGGCGCCGACGGTGTAGCCGTTGCGGTGGTCGCCCGTGATGACGAAGGCAGCCGGCACGCCGCCGACAGTGACCTTTTCGTTGTTGTCCGAATAAGCGTAGCCGCCCTTCACATAGAGCAGGCCCGGACCCCAGGTGTAGCCGACGCGGCCGGTGATCGAGCCGAGACCGCGCTGGTCGTTGGTGTAGGCGACGCCACCCGGGAACACCGCGCCGACGCTGCCGGAGAGCCAGGAATACTGGCCTTCGACACCGACAACGAAGTTCGGGTTGAACTGCCAGTCCGCACCAGCCTGCAAGCCGCCGAGGAAACGGCCGTTGCCGTTATTGCCGGTGGAGAGGCCGCTGAAATTGTTGTCGCTGGAGAACGCGCCGCCGACATGGCCGCCGATATAGAAGCCGGTCCAGTTGTAGATCGGCGCGGCATAAGCGGGCGCGGGCGCCTTATAGTAATTGCGGTTACCGAGATCGGCACCGACCGCCGGTGCGGCAGCGCCCACCACGAGCAGCGCAACGGTCGCAAACAGAAACTTCTTCATCGTCCAAACTCCAACACTTAGGTCCCCGGCAGGCGCGCTTTCCGCGCCGTCGTTGATTCTGCAGATAGCTCGCTTTTGACGAAAATGCTGTCACATCCGTGGCACAGCGGCAGCCAACCTAACGTATTGGGCTGCAAATGATTTTCGTGCTTAATGGCGGCTTAAGAAATGGTGAAGGAAGGCTTAACCCGGCGCTATTAGGGTAACTTGCGCGCGCATCTCCTTAACCAAGACGGCGCCGCGCCTCATCGCGCATCTGTTCGCGGAATGCAGCGCGCTTTGCGGGCCGGTCTTCCTCGCGCACGTCATGGCGATCGAAGACGTCGAACTTCTCCAGGATCGGATAGCGCTCGCTCGCCATCGCGAGCACGCGCAGCACCTTGGTCGCCGACGGTGTCGGGCCGCTCACTTCCCAGCGCCGAATGGTGTCGGCGCCGCCCTTCTCCGGCAATCCGCAAAGCCGGGCCATGTCGGCCGCGGTGAGCTTGCGTTCGAGGACGTCTGAGAGATCGTTGCGGAGTTGCTTCAGTTCGGGACCGGTCATGTCGCCTCAATACGCGCAGTCGATGAGGTGAATGCACTAGCGCTGATTCGGGTCCATCCGAAGGCGAGCCGCGCGTCAGAGGCGGGCGTGCTAGTCTCGCGCCCGCCGGGCTCAGCAAAGGAAAGGATAGCCGCATGCCCGTGTTCAAGCTGCCTCTGTCGGGGGACGTCGTGCAGTCCATCAACCCGATCACGTCGTTCTTCAGCCCGACCGGCGGCCAGTTCGGTCTCGTGAACATCACGGTGGGCCAATCCTCGGCGCCCGATGTCGAGAAGGACCTGCTGTCGGATGTCGGCAGTTACGGCAAGCAGATCGGCCAGGTTGCGGATGCGCTGCTCGTGGTCATTGAGCATCTGGAAGCGCTCGGTGACAGCGCACTCGGCGACGACAAGGCAATCACGGCTTTCAAGGAGCTGATGCACTCGGTCGCGACCGTCAAGGAGCGCCACAACCGCAAGGCCTGTCGTCCGCGGCGGCGCTGATCAAGCCGTGCAACCGCTCCCCGGCACCTTCGCCCGCGCACGGAGTTATGAACGGGACCGCTATGGAATTCTTCCGAACAATGAACACTTGGCGCAAGGGGTCCACGGCGACCAAAGGATCAGCCATGACAAGCCTCAAATTCGCAATTGCCGCACTTATCACGGTTGGCCTAACTACGGCCCCCTCCGTTGTCGAGGCGAAGAAGCACAGATCCGCCAGACATTACAGCTCCGGTCTCGCGGCCCCGAACTATGGCAGCGCTGGAGGGGCGATGGCCGCGCCGTCGAGGGCTTACGGTAGCTCAGGACAGTCGGTCGGGACGGTCACGGCGCCGTCGATCGGCACGTATAATTGGCCGTCGGTCGGCGTGACCAACGCAGTCCCGACCTGGAGTAACACAAACCCGCCCGCCCGGTAGGCGCGCCTGTTCGGCGAGCCAATCCCGGTCTCCGCCTGCCGGTCGCAATGCCAGAGAAGATGGAGCGCGACCAGTAATGATCATGGCGGTGGACCAGGCATTTCGGATCGTTCAGGGACAGCGCAGCTCGATCCTAAATTCCCCGGCCGGCCTGTTGGCCGATCACGCAACGCCATCCGGCGAGACGCTCGGCCGGATGCTGGTTCATCCATTCGGCGAGCTGTGGCGCACCCATCAGGCACGATTGCATCGAGACGTCGGCGAAGTCGGATGTGGTGACGGTCTGCTCGTGACAGTTCGCTGGAGAGGCGAGGTTGCAGAGCACGGCGATGATCTTGATCACGCGAGGTTGCCTCCGTCGCCGCGACGCGCGGAGGCTCCGCTCGACGATTCGCTTGCCGGATCAGCCGGCGGGAAAATGCTGTCGTAGATCGCGCGCGCTTCCTGGATGAGGCGAATGCGCTCGCGCTCGGATTTCGAGACAAACTCAATAACCTGGCCCATGTCGGCTCCAATAGATCCTCGATCCATCATCACATGATGGAAATCATTTCATCCGGATGTGGGGTGCCGGCTCCGGCTTTGCAGCCGTGCGGGCGGTCACGAGGGATAAAAAGCCCGTGAGTATTCCGTTCCTGAGGTGGAGCAGGATACCTTCAACGATGCGCCCGATCTCACGGCGCATCTGTTCGGTGGGGACCGCTTCGCTTCATCGTGATGAAGAGTTGAGCCCCGCGGGATGATGGCACGGCGGCACATTTTGTCGCGCGTGGGGTTGTAAGGTCACTCAGTGCACGGGTTGCCTCGACGAACGGCATCGCGATTGAGAGACCGCGCCCGAAAGGATCAGCCATGACAAGAACGAAACGCTCCATTGCTGCACTTATTGCTCTCGGATTGTCTGCAACGCCACTCGCTGCAAACGCACAAACGTCGGGGACGGGGACACCAAACAGCACGAGCGGACGCTCCGGAGCACCGGTACAGCAAGGGACCATTGGAAGTTCCGGGCAGACCGTCGGAACCGTGACAGCGCCGTCGATCGGAACGTCCAACCAGCCCTCCGTCGGCGTAACAAACTCAGTCCCCACCTGGAACAACACGAACCCCAGAACCAAGTAGAAGCCGCGATCGGCTGATTTAAGCTGTCGGCGCGTGCTCTCTCTGCCCGGGGACGGCCGCGAGCAGTTCGCGCGTATAGGCATGCTCGGGCGCGGCGAACAGCTGAGCGGTCGGTTTCAGCTCGACGATGGCGCCGCGCTGCATCACCGCAATGCGGTCGCAGATTTGCGCCGCAACGCGAAGGTCGTGGGTGATGAACAGCATCGAGAGGCCGAGGCGAGCTTTGAGGTCTTCGAGCAGCCTCAGGACCTGCGCCTGCACGGAGACGTCGAGCGCCGAGACGGCCTCGTCCGCGACGATGATCTCGGGCTCGAGCGCGAGCGCGCGCGCAATGCCGATGCGCTGGCGCTGGCCGCCGGAGAATTCATGCGGATAACGCTCGAGCGCGCCGGCATCGAGCCCGACCATCTTGAGGAGATCGCGAGCGCGGTCCAACGCCACCTTCGGATCGGTGCCGGCCGCGATCGGGCCGTCGGCGATGATGTGGCCGACCTTGCGCCGCGGATTGAGCGAAGCGAACGGATCCTGGAAGATCATCTGGATGCGATGGCGCTCGGCGCGTAGTGCCTTGCCCGCGAGCTTTGTGAGATCGGTCTCGCCGATCCGCACGGTGCCGCGATCGGCTTCGATCAGCCGCATCACCAGGCGGGCCACCGACGATTTTCCGGAACCGGATTCGCCGACGAGGCCGAGCGTCTCGCCCTTGAGAATCGTGAAGTTGACTTCGCGCGCGGCATCGACGCGGCGGTCCTCGCGAAACCAGCCGCCCGAGGTGACGTAGGTCTTGTCCAGTCCGATCACCTCGACCGCCTTGGCCTGGTCGTCGAGGGGGCTGCGGGTGGGCGGGTCCATCGTGGGCACGGCGGCGAGCAGCGCCTTGGTATAGTCGTGCTGCGGCGCGTTGAAGACCGCCGAGGCGGGCCCTTCCTCGACCACCTTGCCATGGCGCAACACGACGACCTGGTCGGCGATGTCGGCGACGACGCCGAAATCATGGGTGATGAACATCACCGCCATGTTGCGATTGCGCTGGAGGTTGCGGATCAGCTTCAGGATCTGCGCTTGTGTGGTGACGTCGAGCGCGGTGGTCGGCTCGTCCGCGACCAGCACCGCCGGTTCGAGCGCGAGCGCCATCGCGATCATGGCGCGCTGGCGCTGGCCGCCGGACAGTTGGTGCGGATAGGCGCGCACGATGCGTTCGGGGTCGGGCAGGCCGACTTCGCGCGCCAGCGACAGCGCCTTGGCGCGCCGCTCCTTCGGCGTGAGCAGGCCGTGCGCCTCGAACATCTCCGCCATCTGGTCGCCGATCCGCATCAACGGATTGAGCGCGGTCATCGGCTCCTGGAAGATCATCGCGAGCCGTCGGCCGCGCAGATCGCGCCAGCCGTCGTCGTCGAGTTTGAGCAGGTCGCGGCCTTCGAACTGGATCTCGCCGGAGGTGACGGTGACCGTGTCAGGCAACAGGCCCATCAGCGCGTGCGCGCACATCGATTTGCCGGAGCCGGATTCGCCGACGACGCAGACGATCTTGCCGGGCCTCAAATCGAGCGAGACGCCGTCGACCGCGAATGGCCGTTCCGCCCCCTTGGGCAACGCGATCCGCAGATTCTTGATGGAGACGGCGGGCGGTGCGGTCATGATCAGCGGCCCTCCCGCGACAGTCGCGGATTGAGCGCGTCGTTGAGGCCTTCGCCGATCAAATTGAGGCCGAGCACCGAGATCAGGATGGCGACGCCGGGAAACACGGTGATCCACCAGGCCTGGCGGATCACGGTGCGGCCGGCGCCGACCATGTAGCCCCAGGAGATCAGATTGGGATCGCCGAGGCCGAGGAATGCCAGCGAGGATTCCAGCAGGATCGCGGTTGCCACCATCAGCGAGGCCAGCACGATCACCGGCGACAGCGTGTTCGGCAGGATTTCGCGCAGGATGATCCAGGTGTTGCTCTGGCCCGTGACCACGGCGGCCTGGACGTATTCCCGCGTGCGCAGCGACAGCACCTCGCCGCGGACGAGGCGCGCGACCGGCGGCCAGCTTACCAGCGCAATCGAGGCGACGATCGAATAGATCGAGGGCTGCAGGATTGCGACCAGCACGATCGCGAGCGCAAAGCTCGGAATGGTCTGGAAGAACTCGGTGAAGCGCATCAGGGCGTCGTCGGCCCTGCCGCCGAAATAGCCGGACATGGCGCCGATCGGCACGCCGACGACCAGCGCCACCAGGGTGGAGACCATGCCGACGAGCAGGGAGACGCGTGCGCCAAAGATCATGCCGGCGAACACGTCGCGGCCGAGCGCGTCAGTGCCGAGCGGCACGGTCGCGAGCGTGAACGGCGGCAGGAACGGCCGCTGAACCATGCGCCAAGGCGAGTTCGGGAACAGCATTGGACCGAACAAGGCGACCGAGATCGCAAGCAGCAGGATGATCAGCCCGATGACGCCGCTCGGGCTCCTCATCATCGATTTCCAGAACTGTTTCATGTCGTGAATTCGATGCGCGGGTCGACCAGGCGATAGACCAGGTCGGTGATGAGGTTGAAGATCAGGACCATGGCGGAGCAGATCACGAAGACGCCGAGCAGCAGATTGTAGTCGCGCTGGAGCAGGGCGTCGTACATCAAGCGTCCGATGCCGGGCCAGGCGAACACGGTCTCGGTGATGACGGCGCCGCCGATCAGGGTGCCGGAGTGGACGCCGGCGAGCGTCACGACGGGCAGCAGCGCATTGCGCAGCACATGACGGCGCTGGATCACGGCGTCGGACAGACCCTTCGCGCGCGCCGTCTTGACGAAGTCGAGACGCTTCACCTCCAGCATCGAGGCGCGCGTCATGCGGGTGTAGGTCGCCATGAAGAACAGGCCGAGCGTCATCGCCGGCATGATCAGGTGCCTTGCGACGTCGACAGCATGAGCGAAGCCGGTGAGGTTGGCGCCGACCGTTTCGTAGCCGAAGCTCGGCAGCCAATCCATGGTGACCGAAAACAGCAGGATGCTCATGAGCGCCACCCAGAAGATCGGCATGGCGTAAAAGATGAGCGCAAAGACGGTGATCGCGGTGTCGAGAAAGGTTCCGGCAAAGCGCGCGGCGAAGGTGCCGAAGAGAATGCCGAGCACGAGCGAGATCGCGAAGGCCGTCAGCGTCAGCAGCAAGGTCGCCGGCAGCCGCTCGCCGATCAGCTTCGCGACCGGTGCCTGCTGGCGGAAGGAGAAGCCGAGGTCGAGGGTAGCAATGCCCTTGACGTAGATGAAGAGCTGCTCGGGCAGCGGCTTGTCGAGGCCGAACTTCTCCCTGAGCTGCTGAACGAAGATCTGGTCGCTGGCGCCGGCCTCGCCCGCCATCACCACGGCGGGATCGCCGGGCGCAAGCCGGATCAGGAAGAAATTGAGGACGACGATCGCAAGCAGGACGATCACGCCCTTCGCGACACGCTGAGCGACAAAGGAGAGCATTGTTGGATGGCGATCAGATCAGGTTGAACACACGGCAGTTGCGGTGCGCCCCCTCTCCCGCTTGCGGGAGAGGGTAGGGGAGAGGGTATTTCCGCAGAGGGATTGCCAAGTGGAGAGAACCCTCACCCGCTACGCTCTTCGAGCGTAGCGACCTCTCCCGCAAGCGGGAGAGGTAAGGGGAGCTTGGAACGCCCGTCATTACTTGTCGAGCCATGCGTCCTTGAAGCCGTCATTGACCCCGATGCCGGTCGTGATCAGGTTCTTGACCTTGCAGCGCATGATGGTCGGGAATTGCAGCTCGAGCATCCAGGCCACCGGCACGTCCTCGACCAGGATCTTCTGCGCCTTCTCGTAGATCTCCTTGCGCTTGGAGTCGGGCGTTGCCACCGCGCCGTCGGCGAACAGCTTGTCGATCTCAGGGTTGGAGTAGCCCTCGACGTTGTTGAACACCTGGCCCTTGGCGATGGCGCTGGAGACGTAGTTGCGGCCGACGCCGAGCGCGGGATCGCCGTATTGGTACAGATAGGTGAAAGCGATGTCGTAGTCCCAGTCGCCGATCTTCTGGTTGCCGCCGGCGACGTCGGTGGCGATGGTCTCGATGTTCATGCCAACGTCCTGGAGGTTCTGCTTCACGGCTTCACCCCAGCGCTGCCAGGTCTCGCCATAGGCGAGCGGCAGAAGGCGGATCTTCTCGCCCTTGTAGCCGGCTTCCTTCAGCAGCGCCTTGGCCTTGGCGGGATCGTAAGGATATTTCGGCACGTCGTTGGTATAGTATTTGATGGTCGAGGCGGACGGGCCGGTCGCGACCTTGCCGAGCCCGTTCCAGATCACGTCCTTGGCGAAGTCGCGGTCGATCGCATACATGACCGCCTGCCGCACCCGCTTGTCGGCGAGCGGACCCTGGCGGTTGTTGAGCCACAGCCAGGCCAGCGGTGAGAAGAACTCCCAGCCGGCACCGGTGACGCAGGTATCCTTCAGCTTGGACAGCCGCGGCACGTCGAAATTCTCGACCGAACCGCCGGGCAGCACGTCGACCTTGCCGGTCTCATACGCCACCGAGCGCGCCGCAGCGTCGGGAATGATCTGCCAGTAGATCTCGTCGAGATAGGGCTTGCCCTTCTCGTAATAGTTCGGGTTCTTGACCAGGCGGATGAAGGAGCCCTTCTGCCATTCCTTGAACATGAAGGGGCCGGTGCCGACAGGGGCGTTGTTGTAGGGATTGGTCTTCCAGTCGGTACCTTCATAGAGATGCTTCGGCACCATCGGCATCGAGCCGACCTCGAAGATGCCGAGGAACGGACCGAACGGCTGCTTCAGCGTGAACACCACCGTGTAGTCGTCGGGAGCCTCGACCTTGTCGACCTGCGCGAGATTGTTGCGGGCGCGCGCGTGGGTCTGCTTCAGCATCTCGAGCGAGAACAGCACGTCGGCGGCGGTGAACGGCTTGCCGTCGTGCCAGGTCACGCCCTTCCTGAGCTTGAACGTATAGGTTTTTGCGTCTTCGCTGACACTCCAGCTCTCGGCGAGCTCCGGCTGCGGTTCGAGCTTGGGGCTGTAGCGAAGCAGGCCTTCGAAAATGTTGCCCGACACCATCTGCACCGGGCCGTTCTGGACCATCGCCAGCATCAGGCCGGGCGGCTCGGGCTGAATCACGGCATTGATCGCTCCACCCGCTTTCGGCTCTTGCGCCAGCGCAGGAGCAGCGAGGCCGCAAGCCAGGAGGACACCAAGCAACACTCGTTTTGACATGTCGTATCTTTCTCAAGCGAGACCAGCCGCAAACGCTTCGCACGTCATGGCGCGCAAAGCTACGGCCGGCCCATCCCAGTCCCCATCCGGGATCGAGGCTCACACGGTCTCATTCGGCGCCGCAAGATGAAAGTCTCGACAATGTTCGCACAAAAAATGTACAGCGCGTCCTGTTATGGCGTTTGGCGGCCAAGCCGGCGCCGCCGCGCCGCCCGGCCTCAGGAGGGCCGCAGCACCCGTTGCAACTCGGCAAGCGCGTCCGCGAGTTGCTCCCGGTGCGCGATGTCGTCCTTGGGGATGGCCGCGACACTGCCCGCGAGTTCGCGCAGGATCCCGGCGAGCAGGCCGAAATTGAGGTGCAGGTGCACCGATTTGCGTTCGTCCGCGGTGCCCGGATGCTGCAGCACCAGCGCAACGCCGCTGCCGTCGAGACGTGCCTCGAACCGCGACGAATGCCCGAAGGTGCCGACATAGAACTTGTCGGGATATTCGAGCGCGATCTCTGCCTTGTCGGGAACCGGCTTGGACATGTGAGCCTCATTTGTGTGGGGCTATTCTGGCCGGGAATAAACTCGGCCGCCTTGCGATAGGTCAGAGGCGGGCTCGTTCCGGATTTGATTCGGATCAAAGCCGGGCTGCCGCTTCTGCGATCTGATGGTAGGACGGGTGAAGCCCCGCGTGCCTGGTCAAATGCGAGTGCATCGGCGATGAACGTCCGTTCCACCCCATCCGAAGCGGATTCAGACGATATCTTCATCTCCTTCGCGGACGAGGCGTCGGCACGTTGCGCGCAATTGCTCGGCAATGCCGGCCTCAGGCTGACGCGCCATCGTCTGGCGCTGGGCCAAATGCTGTTCCTCTGCCCCCATCGTCATGTGACAGCGGAGGGGCTTTATGAAGAAGCGACGGCCGCCAATCTGCGGCTGTCGCTCGCGACCGTCTACAACACGCTGAACCAGTTCACCGAAGCCGGCCTGTTGCGCCGGATCGCGGCCGACGGCATCAAGTCGTTCTTCGACACCGACACGTCCGTGCATCCGCATTTCTACCTCGAAGGCGAGGATGTGCTGGTCGACGTCACCGACGGCCTGACCTTCACCAGGATGCCCGAGGCGCTCCCGGGCCACGAGATCGCGCGGCTCGACGTCGTCGTCCATCTGCGCCGCAAGCGCGACGCAGACTCGACATGAGGATCGTCTAGCGCAAGCCGGCCCGCCGGAATCCTTCCAGATAGTGCTCGCGGTCGGCCTCGTTGGCCCATGGCAATTGCGTCGAAATCCAGTGCAGCGAGATGTTGGGCTGGGTACGGCGGAGCTCGCCCAGCGCCATCTCCGCAAGCACGCCGTCGCCGGTCATGCCGGCAGAAACCGCGAGCACGCGGTAGGCGCCGGTGAGGTCGCCCCGGTGGCGGATCGCCTCGCGCGCGAGCGCGATGGCCTCGCCATAGCGCCGCTCGGTGAAGCGGGCATAGCCGGCGATGCCGTGATAGATCGCCAGGGATGGATCGCGCGGCGAGAGCCGCATTGCCCTCTGCGCTGCCTCGAATGAATCCTTCGGTCGCCCGGCATAGGACAACGCCAGTGCGTAATAGCCTTGCGCCAGCGAGAAGTTCGGATTGAGCGCGAGCGCCTGCTCGAACTCGGACAGTGCGTCCGCAAGCCTTCGCGTCGAGAAGTAGACGCTGCCGAGCGCGGCGTGCGCCCAGGCATCCTCATGATCGCAGCGCACCGCGGCGAGCGCGGCGGCTTCCGCCGCTGGCGCCACCACGGCAAGCTCGGCCCAGCCGAGATGCACGCCGAACATGTGGTTCGCCGCGAGCACCGACAGCGCTTGGCCGTAGTTCGGATCGATTCCGACCGCACGTTCCAGCAGCGCCCGCGCGGTCTCGTGATCCCGCCGCGTCACGCGCCAGTAATGCGACAGCCCCCGCATCAGGAGATCCCAGGCATCCAGGCTCGCGGGGGGCTTGCGATGGGCGCGAAAACTTTCCGCCGCATGAATCTGCGGCTCGATCGCCGCGGCGATCGCGTTGGTGATTTCGTCCTGCACGGCGAACACGTCGACCAGCTCGCGGTCGTAGCGCTCGGCCCAGAGATGGCTGCCCGACGTGGCGTCGTTGAGCTGCGCGGTGATGCGCACCCGGTTGTCCGACTTGCGCACGCTGCCTTCGACGACGTAGCGGACGCCGAGTTCCTCGGCGATCTGCCGGATGTGGACAGCGCGGCCCTTATAGGTAAAGGACGAGTTGCGGGCGATCACCATGAACCAGCGCTGCTTCGATAGCGCGGTGAGGATGTCCTCGCTGATGCCGTCGCCGAAATAGTCCTGTGCGGGATCGCCGCTCATGTTCTCGAAAGCGAGCACCGCGACCGCCGGACGGTCCGCCAGGGCGCGCGGCAAAGCAGCGACGGCTTGCGTGGGGGCGGTCGCGGCTGCCACTTCTTCCCGGACTTCGCCGACGAAACGAAAGCCCTTGCGCGGAATGGTCTTGATCAGCCGCTGGCTCGCACCGTCGTCGCCGAGCGCCTTGCGGGCGGCGTTGATCCGGCTGTTCAGGGCGGAATCCGAGATGATCCGGTCGCTCCAGATCTGACTGATCAGGTCATCCTTGCTGACCACGCGGGTGCGCTGCGCCACCAGATAAAGCAGGAGATCGAACACCTGCGGCTGCAACGGCACGGCGGCTCCGCTGCAGGTGAGTTCCCGCAGGTCGCCGTCGAGCACATTGTTTTCAAAGCAAAATCGCACGTTTCTGTCGTCTCAAGCAAAAATCAAAGTCGTCTCAGGCGAAAATCAACCGTCCGCGAAAGTCTTGGGACCTTGGGTGCGCCATGGTGCAGCGACCAATGAAGTGCCGGCGTTTTGGCACAACGGAGCTGTTTATGACCCAAATTGATCATCAGGTTCATCCCATCGGCCCGGTTGCGGGCTCACGCATTTTCAAGTTCATCGCCTTTCTGTACGGAATTGCGGCGTATCTCGTGTTTTTCGTCACCATTCTCTACGCCATCGGCTTCGTCATGGGGCTGGTGGTGCCGAAGACCATCGACACCGGGACCGATACGCCCGCGGCCGAGGCCGTCATCATCAATCTGCTCGTGATGGCCCTGTTTGCGGTCCAGCACAGCGTGATGGCGCGCCGGCAATTCAAGGCCTGGTGGACGCAGTACGTCCCCAAGCCGGTCGAGCGCAGCACCTATGTGTTGTTTGCGAGCCTGTCATTGCTCCTCCTGTTCTGGCAGTGGCGCCCGCTGCCCACGGTCATATGGGATGTCGCGAACCCGGATCTTGCTGTGACGATCGTCACGCTGTCGCTGGTGGGCTGGGTGCTGGTGTTTACCTCGACCTTCATCATCAATCACTTCGAGCTGTTCGGATTGCATCAGGTGACCAATCATCTCGTTGGCAAGGAGGCGTCGCCGCCGCGCTTCAAGACGCCGCTGCTCTACAAGTTCGTCCGTCATCCGATCTATCTCGGCTTCATCATCGCGTTCTGGGCGGCGCCGGTCATGACCGCCGGCCATCTGCTGTTCGCCGCCGTGACCACGCTCTACATCTTCGTCGGCATCGCGCTGGAGGAGCACGATCTCATCGACCTCTTCGGCGACGAGTACCGGCAGTACAAACAACGGGTCTCGATGCTTATTCCCTGGCGCAAGTCGGTATAGCTTACGCGTCGTTCGGCCGCGTCCACCGAAAGGAGGACGCGCGGCGGCGCCGAGGCGCGTAACGGATCCTGCCGGACGCAACCTTCAACGCTTCTCGGGGTGATCCCCCGTCACCCTGACGCTATCAGTGCGAGCAAAGCTCGTCGCGACCCCGCATTCGTTTTTGCCGAGTTCTCGGCAAACAGGAGCGGGGAGAGGAATCTCAACAATCATCAACGGAGACGACCTAATGAAACATGTTGGAAACTGCTTCTGTGGCGCAGTCACGATCGAGGTCACGGGTGCGCCGGAGGCGATGGGCTATTGCCATTGCAGCTCGTGCCGCTCGTGGTCGGGCGGTCCGGTGAATGCCTTCAGTCTGTGGAAGCCCGAAGCGGTGCGCATCACCGAAGGTACAGAGAACGTCGAGACGTTTACCAAGACGCCGCTCAGCCAGCGCAAGTATTGCAAGAAATGCGGCGGTCATCTGATGACCAACCATCCGCCGCTCGGCCTGATCGACGTCTTCACCGCCGCTATCCCCACTCTCGCGTTCACGCCCGGCGTCCACGTCAACTACGCCGAGACGGTGCTGCCAATGCGTGACGGCCTGCCCAAGCTCAAGGATTTCCCGGCCGAGTTCGGCGGCAGCGGCGAGATGATGCAGGAGTAGCGGCCCCCATCTCCTCTCCCGCAAGCGGGAGAGGAGAAATTCGCTAGCTCATCCCCGCGCGCCGCAATCCCTCAAGGTAATGCTCGCGATCCTCGTCCCGCAGCATCGGCAGCTCACGCGTGATCCAGGCGAGCGAGATGCCGGGTTGGGCGCGGCGCAAGCCTTCCAGGGCGGACGCCGCGCGCGCGGAATCCCCCGACATGCCGGCGGCGGCCGTCAGCACCCGATGCGCGCCGACGAAATCGGCGCGCTGCCGCATCGACTCGCGCGCCATCTGTGCGGCTCCTTCGTAATCGCGGCCGATGAACCGGGCATAGGCGGCAACGCCGCAATAGATCGCCGCGAGCGGGTCGCGCGGGCTCAGCCGCAGCGCGCGGCGCGCGGCGACATCGCCGTTCTGCCATCGTCCCGCGTAACACAGTGTCACGCCGTAGAAGGCATGCGCCATCGCAAAGTTCGGATTGAGGTTCAGCGCCAGCTCGAATTCGGCCAGCGCGTCGTCGAAGCGGCGGCGGAATAGATAAGTGTATGCCAGGCCGTGATGGGCCCAGGCATCCTCACGATCGGCCTCCACCGCCGCGAGCGCCGCGCCCTCGGCGATCGGCACGGTCGAGGCCATGTCGGACCAGCCCATATGCGCGCCGAAGATGTGGCTGGTCGCGAGCAGGCCGAGCGCCTTGCCATAGGTGGGATCGAGCGCGACGGCCTTTTCGAGCAGTCCTTGCGCGGCGGCATTGTCCTCGCGGGTGATGCGCCAGTAATGCGACAATGCGCGCATCACGAGATCCCAGGCATCCAGGCTTCCCGGCGGCTTCTGCTGGGCGCGAAAACTCTCGGCGGTATAGAGCTGCGGCTCGATCGCGGCGACGATCGCCTCGGTGATCTCGTCCTGCACCGCGAAGATGTCCGCAAGCTCGCGGTCGTAGCGTTCGGCCCAGAGATGGCTGCCGGTCGAGACGTCGTTGAGCTGCGCGGAGATGCGCACGCGATCACCGCTCCGCCGCACGCTGCCTTCGAGCACGTAGCGCACGCCGAGCTCGCGTGCGACCTCGTTCATATGCACTGCGCGGCCTTTGTAGACGAAGGAGGAGTTGCGCGCGATGACGAAGAACCAGCGCAGCTTCGACAGCGCGGTGATGATGTCCTCGCTGATCCCGTCGGAGAAATAATCCTGCTCGCGGTCGCCGCTCATGTTGGTGAAGGGCAGCACCGCAATCGCCGGCCGGTCCGGTAGCGGCAGCGGGGCCTGCAGAAGGTTCGCTCCGAAGTCGGATTCCGGCGCGGTCGCCCCACGCTTGGTCTCGACGTCGCCGACGAAACGAAAACCCTTGCGCGAGATGGTGCGGATCAGCGCCTGGCTCGCGCCGCTGTCTCCGACCGCCTTGCGTGCCGCATTGATCCGGCTGGTCAGGGTGGATTCGGAGACGCTGCGCCCGTGCCAGATCTTGTCGATCAGCTCGTCCTTGCTGACCACCCGGTCGCGGTTCTCCATGAGGTGGACGACGAGATCGAAGACCTGCGGCTCCACGGCAACGGGAACCTGCTCGCGGCTCAGCTCGCGCAAGTCGGTATCGAGCAGGTGATCCCGGAACAGAAACTGCACGTCGAAAACTCAGACCTCACGACATCGGGCAACGATGAAATCAAGACGGATTTCGGCTGATGCCCATGAGTCCACCGAGGGGCCTGCCCGGTTCACCACGATCGCGTGATGGCAGGCATGCAGTTTACGGGGAGGAATGCAGCCTTGGTTAGAACATAGCCGGTTCGGCCGGATTGTCAGGGTCTCCTCACGTCATTGCGACCGCAGCGAAGCCATCCAGGCTCTCGCCGTGGAGACAGCGTGGATTTGCTTCGTCGCAAGGGCTCCTCGCAATGACGGTGTTGAGGCAATGGCGCGCGGGAGCTTCCCATTTTGTCCTGGCCTTCGCGACGACATCGAATGTGTGGCAAGCAATGAATGTCCATTGCCGAACAGTTCCGTGTGCGTAAGCTGCCCCCACACAAACGCAAACACGAAGATGCGCCCATGCCCGCTTTTCATGCCTCGACCACCGTGCTGGATTCCATGTTGTTCCGCGATGCCTTCGGCACGCCGCAGATGCGGGAGGTGTTTTCCGATATCGCGACGGTCGCGCGCTATGCCGAGGTCGAGGTCGCCCTGGCGAAGGCGGAAGCGAAGTGCGGGGTGATTCCGCAGGATGCCGCCGATCAGATAGCGGCTCGGACCGACGCTGCCGCGCTGGATTTCGACCTGTTGCGGCAGGAGACCGATGTCGTCGGCTATCCGATCCTGCCGCTTGTGCATCAGATTGTGAAGCAATGCGGCGATGCCGGCCGCTATGTGCATTGGGGCGCGACCACGCAGGACATCATGGACACCGCCGTGGTGCTGCAACTGCGCGCCGGGCTCGAGATCGTCGACCAGGACATCGCGAGCTTGCGCACAATCCTCGCCGACCTCTCGAAGCGCTACCGCGACACGCCGATGGCGGGGCGCACCCATCTTCAGCAGGCGCTGCCGGTCACCTTCGGCTACAAGACAGCGATCTGGCTCGCGATGTTCGACCGCCATGCCGAGCGTATCAGTGAATTGAAGCCGCGCGTCCTGGTCGGCCAGTTCGCCGGCGCCGCCGGCACGCTGGCCTCGCTCGGCGACAAGGGGTTCGAGGTGCAGGAAGCGCTCTGCGCCGAACTGAAGCTTGGCGTTCCCGCCTCGACCTGGCATGTCGCACGCGACGGTTTTGCCGAGGCGGTGAATTTCCTGGCGCTCGTCACCGGCTCCCTCGGCAAGATCGCGCTCGACATCATGATCATGGCCTCGACCGAATTCGCCGAGGTCTACGAGCCCTTCGTCAAGGGACGCGGTGCTTCCTCGACCATGCCTCAGAAGCGCAACCCGATCTCCTCGGAACTGATGCTCGCGGCGTCCAAGGCGGTGCGCCAGCACGCCGGCCTCATGCTGGATGCCATGGTGCAGGATTTCGAGCGCGCCACCGGGCCCTGGCACGCCGAATGGATGGCGATCCCCGAGAGCTTCGTGCTGACCGCCGGCGCGTTGCATCAGGCGAAATTCGCGCTCGCCGGCCTCATCGTCGACGAAAGCAAGATGAACGACAATCTGGCCGTCAGCCGCGGTCTGATCGTGGCCGAAGCCGTCATGATGGGGCTCGCGCCGCAGATCGGGCGGCAGGAGGCCCATGACGTGGTCTATGACGCCTGCCGGCTCGCCCATGAGAAAGGTCTTACACTGGCGGACGCGCTATCGTCCGATTCTCGCGTCTCTGCCAGAATCGACCGTGCCACGATCGAGGCGCTGACATCACCGAAAAATTACCTCGGCCTTGCTCCCGCCATGGTCGACCGGGTGCTGAAATCGGCAACGCGTTGAAAACCAAAATGCGCGAAACCGCGGATCTTTGGGGTGTCGCAAGGCACTCGCGCACTTGTGTCTCGCGATGCTAGACTTAGATTGAGCGAGAGACGTTCGGCAGAGGATTCGGCATGACTGGTCAACGCATCACTTCCACTCCCATCGATCCCGTGAAGCTCGACCGGCTGGCCGAGGTGGCGGTGAAGGTTGGTCTGGGCTTGCGGCCGGGCCAGGATCTGCTCTTGACGGCACCTGCGATCGCATTGCCGCTGGTGCGGCGGATCGCCGTGCATGCCTACAAGGCCGGCGCCGGCATCGTGACGCCCATACTCTCGGACGAAGAGATGACGCTGGCGCGCTACCGTCACGGTCACGACGACAGCTTCGATCGCGCCGCCAACTGGCTCTACGAGGGCATGGCCAAGGCGTTCTCGAACAACACCGCGCGTCTTGCCATCGTCGGCGACAATCCGATGCTGCTCTCGGGCGAAGATGCTTCCAAGGTCGCGCGCGCCAGCAAGGCCAATTCCATGGCCTATCAGCCGGCGCTGGAAAAGATCGTCAATTTCGACACCAACTGGAACATCATTGCCTATCCGAGCCCGTCCTGGGCGAAGCAAGTCTTTCCGAACGATCCTGAAGAGGTCGCGATCGGCAAGCTCGCGGACGCGATCTTCGCGGCGTCCCGCGTCGATCGCGAGGACGCGCCGGCCAATTGGGCGAGCCACAATGCGGTGCTGCGGGAGCGCACCAACTGGCTCAACGGCCAGCGGTTCCGCGCGCTCCAGTATTCGGGCCCGGGCACCGACCTCACCATCGGCCTCGCCGATGGTCATGAATGGGAGGGCGGCGCCTCGCTGTCCAAGAACGGCATCAGCTGCAACGCCAACATCCCGACCGAAGAGGTCTTCACCACGCCGCATTGCCGGCGCGTCTACGGCCATGTCGTGAGCTCGAAGCCGCTGTCCTACCAGGGCACGCTGATCGACAACATCGCAGTGCGTTTCGAGGACGGCAGGATCGTCGACGCCAAGGCCTCGCGCGGCGAGGAGGTCCTGAACAAGGTGCTCGACACCGACGAGGGCGCGCGGCGTCTCGGCGAAGTCGCGCTGGTGCCGCATTCCTCGCCCATCTCGCAGAGCGGGCTGTTGTTCTACAACACGCTGTTCGACGAGAACGCGGCCTCGCACATCGCGCTCGGCCAGTGCTATTCGAAATGCTTCGTCAACGGCGCGCAGCTCACGCCGCAGCAGATCGCGGCGCAAGGCGGCAACCAGAGCCTGATCCATATCGACTGGATGATCGGCTCGGCCGAGACCGACATCGACGGCATTCTGGCCGACGGCAGCAAGGTGCCGGTGTTTCGCAAGGGCGAATGGGCGAAGTAACTACGCCGCCGCGTTGCGCAGCATCGGGCTGTTGTCGATGCTGAAGCGGTTGAACAGGGTCGTGAACGGGCTGCCGTCGGTGGCCCGCACGACGGCGTCGGAGGCCGCCACCGCGTCGTAGAGCGCACCGACCGGATCATTCGCCTCGGGCAGGTCGAGACCCCCGCGGATTTGCTCGCGGGCCTCGTTGACGTCGTCCTCGTCGTCGAGTGTCGCCTCCAGCGCGTCCGCCGCCCGCCGCATCTCATGGAGGTCACCGCCGGCGGAAAATTTGAGGATGTCGAGCCAATAGGGGCGCGCCACAACGAGCTGGACGAAAGCCTCGAAACTCTCCGCGACGATTCCCGCGCGGCCTTCCGACGAGACGTAGAGTACGTTCTGAGAGGGCAGCAGCACGAACGCGCCGCCGGAGCCGTCACTGCCGATCTGCCAGGGGCTTTCGATGCCGTCGACGGTGAACCAGGGCTCCTCGTCGGTTGCGAAGGAGACATCAAGGCTGCCGAGCCAGGCGACGACCTCGCCTTGAGCTGCGAGAACCTCCGGGGTGAGGGGCATCGGTATGGCTCCTTTCAGATAGCTTCGCGCACTTTGTCGCACCCCGAAAAAGAAGGGTTCATGTGTGCGAAATTGCAGGGAAATTGGGACGTTAACCGTTTCGCGTCTGCAACTTGCGGCTGATTGTCGGGCCCTGCGTAAGAAAGAATTAAAAACCGGCTACTAGCGTTCCCGCCATCTTTGAACAATCCGGGCCGAGACCCGGCGGATCATATTTTATCCCCTGGGGGAACAGATGTCGCGCACATTGATTGAAATCAGTAGTTGCAATGTAGAGCTTGAGCTGCGGCCGATCGAGCCGTCCTGGATCATCGAGGGCAATCCGGTGTCGCGCTCGCACATCCTGTCCACCAGCGCCGACGGCACCGCTTCGACCATCATATGGGCCTGCACCGAAGGCCGATTCAACTGGTACTACGACATCGACGAGACGATCATGATCATGGAAGGATCGATCGTGCTCGAAAGCGACGGCATGCCGCCGAAGCGCTACGGCCCGGGCGACGTCATCTTCTTCCGCAACGGTGCGCACGCCAAATGGCATGTCGAAGGCCACGTCAAGAAGATCGCCTTCTGCCGCAAGACCAATCCCGTGATGATCGGCTTCCTGATCCGCGTCGTCAACAAGCTCAAGAAGATATTCGTCTCCACAGGCGAGCGCCGTCCGGCCTCGCTGATGGGCGCCGGTTAGAGTTCAATCAGTTTCAAGGACGCTTCCCAGCGGTCACGACGGAAGAGGGGCCGGGATCAACATCCCGGCCCCCTTCTCGTCATGGCGCCAATCCCTTTAAGGCAAATCGAGCCGGTAGAAATTGCTCGCGGTCTGCGAGAACAACGCCGTCTTCTCGGTCTCGCTCAAGGGCGCCGCGATACGCTTGAAGGCGTTGAAGATCACCTGGTAGCTGCACTGGCCCTTGTCCGGGGGGAAATTGCTCTCGAACATCGCGCGCGCGGGTCCAAACGCCTCGATGCAGGTTTCGACGTAAGGCCGCCACGCCGCGGCAAGCTCCTCGGATGACGGCGGCCTCTCGCGCAAATGGAAGTCGTAGCCGAGCAGGCACATCGCGAGCCCGCCGAGCTTCACCACCACGTTCTCGCATTTAGCGATCTCCTGGATCGAGGCGCGCCATTGCGGAAACACCGCCTCGCGCCGTCCGGCAAAGCGGCCGATTCCGGCCGGGTCCCAGGCCGAGGAATGCCGGATGCCGCGGAAGCGACCATTGCCTGCCGCGATCTCGGCCTCCAGCACCGGTTCTGCGGCATCGCCGAGCAGCAGATTGACGTGGCTGACGATGCCGGCGCAAATCGCGGCCTTGCCGTAACCGCCGCTGGCGCTCATCGCGGCGACGCCATTGGCGAATTCGACTTCGCCCACCGGCCGGAACGCCTCGGGCCCGTGCGCACGATACATCGAGCGGCAGTCGACATAGACGGTGGCGGTGACGTTGTGGCCGGAGGCGATATCGGCCGCCATCTCCTCGATCAGATAGCGGTGCCCGCGATTCCAGAGATGGTGATGGGGATCGACGATCGGCCGCGAGGGATCGATGATCTCCTCCCGATGCAGCGCGAGCCAGTCCTCGCGCGGCTCGACGAATAGCCCGCTCGTGTTGGCGGGCAGACCGCTTGCTGCCATCGGTGTTCGCTCCCCTTACGTATGCTTCTTGTTCGGGGGAGCCTAGCACCTCGTCATCGCGCGCAGCAGCGCGCGTTGCGCAACCGCACCCGTCATCGCGGGCACAGCGGCGCCGTCATCAACCCTTGCGCCGCTTCGCCCTCACATCGACCACCAGCCGCCAATCGGTTGCGCTGGCCGGCTTGACCTCGCCGAGCCAGTGGAAGAAATCCTCGGTGATTTCCGTAAAACTCCAGCGCGTCAGTTCGCCGGCTTCGGTCGTGCCTTCCTGCGCGATGTCGGCATTGCGTGGACGGCCGATCTGCTGGCGGAATATGCAGCGGCCGGGATCGAACCAGGAGATCCGCCAGGCATCGATGGTCGGATCGTAGACCCGCAGCGTCGTGCCGTACCAGTTGCCGGCGATCGGCAAGGCCGGGCTGCCGGTTGGGCGCGGAATGATCCAGACGTCCTGCACGGCGCGGCCCTCCAGTACCCAGCCGAAATGGATTTCGCCGGGGGCGGTATGCTTCGTTCCATCGGGTCCATGGGCGGTGATCTCGGCGTCCCAATCTCCGACGAAGCGGCCATAAAGCTGGAGCGCCGCCGCGTGCTCGGGGTTCGGTCCCTCCGCGTGCAATAATCTCGCAAAGTCGGTCATGTCGATCTCCTATGCTCAGGAGATCAGCACGATCGGGCGGCAGCCGACTTGGAGAAAATTGCGCGTCAGACGCCGTCGAGAATGATCACCGTCGGCTTCGAGGGCAACGCATCCCTCGAGATCCGGAAACTTCGTTCCATGCGGCGCTCGATCTCGAACTGCTGGCCGATGCGTTGCATGAAATCGTCGAGCGGGGTGGCGAAGCGGTGCATCGGCAGCACCACCGAGGCGCGCAGCCGCTTGGTGATCTCGGAGACGCCGTCGAGCGACATGGTGTAGGTGCCGTCGATCGGCACCATCACGATGTCGAGCCGCCCTATCTGGGCAAAGTGGCTGTCGTCGAGCTTGTGGTGAAGATGGCCGAGGTGGCCGATGCAGAGGCCCGCGACCTCGAAGATGAAGATGGAGTTGCCGTCGCGGATCATGTCGGCGCCGGAATCGTCGCCGAAGTAGCGGCGGATGTCGGTGGTGACGTTGCGGATGAAGGTGTCGCCGATGCGCTCCGATACGATGGCCGGCTTGCCGTCCTCGCCCCAGCCATGCAGCACACGAGGAATGCGCTTGTCGGGATATAAAGAGTAGTGCGTGCTGTGGGCCCGATTCATGGTGACGACATCGGGCAGCCGTCCCACCTGGTAGGCCCCGCTATAGTCGGTGGCGATGCGCAAGCCGCCGGGCGTGTCGATGAAATAGGTGGAATGTCCGGCATAGGTAATCTGGACTTCAGCCGAAGCTGCGGCCTGCCGGAACGCGACCGGCGTCGCGCGGGGTGCCGCATTCGCCATCGCCAGGCATTCGCTGCGCTGAGGTGATTGCTGCGCGAGGGCAGGTGAGAGGAACAAGCCGAAGAAGGCAAAGATCGTCAGGACCAGTTGAGACATAACGCGATCATCCGTTGCGCACCCGGCGGCCCGAAGAGTGTATCGTCGAATTTGCACGACGTCATGCGTCGCTACGGCAGCCGCGCCATTCCGCCGCTTGCTTCCACTAGCTTCACTGCCACTTTATCGAATGAAACGAAGGTCTCGGCGCCAAGCCAATAACCCTCATGAGCAATGACACCATCGGCAAAATCGCCGCCAGCATCGAGGAGTGCCAACCCGGCCTCTGCCAAAGGCCGGTTGACGACCACATTGGAGGCATTGATCAAGTGCCGGATCGAAGCGGCGATATTTCCAGCAGAGGTCTTGTAGCCTCGTGAGAGGACCCAAGCTAACTCGCACAATGCGGGGATCGAGATGGCTATGAGGTCCGCGTTGTCGAGAAGGGCTTCGGCCACCTTGCTCTGTTCGGCATCATCTTCGACTAGCACCCGTACCAAGACGTTGGTGTCGGGTGTTATCTTCATCGCTTGCCGGCCCAGCCGTCAGCAATGACCGCGTTCATCTCCTCGATCGAGAGCGATCGGCCGTTCGTCTTTCCCTTCAGGAAGCCAAAGGCATTCGAGATCTTCCCGGTAGGCCGAACTGCCTTCACCTCAACTCGTCCCCCAGGAAGCTTTTCTATCGAGATTTTGTCGCCCGGGTGCACGCCGAGATGTTCCAGGAGGTCCTTCCGCAACGTGACCTGTCCCTTTGCCGTGACGGTAAGCGTACCCATGGAAATCCTCGCTCGCTGATAAGCTTAAGTAAGGCAATACCGCCTTACTTTCAAGTGAGCGCTAGGCGGAGCCGGCTCTACTCCCGCCGCGGGCTGAACTTCCAGGTGATGGCGACGAGGCCCGCGGTGATCAGGCCGCTGACGAGACCGACGATGGGCAGCGTGAGCACCAGTGCGGCGCTGGCAGCCCAGCCGATCGAGGAGAACGCCTCGGCAAAAGTCGCAAGCCGCGACGAGGTCTGGCGGCGGCGAAATTGGCTGCGCCGGGCCTGCACCCGGAACCAAAGCTGGATTGCGGTGGCTGAGGCCGCGCTGACGATGACCGCACCGGCGCTGACCGCGGCCTGGGACGGCGAGGCGAAAGCGAGCGCCGCGATCAGCGGGCAGAAGATGACGGCGATCGCGATCAGCACCACCTCGATCTTGGCGCGGATGACGCTGGACGGCGTCAATGGCGCGGTCGCAACCAGGTCGGGCGCGTCCTCGCCCGAGATCGTCAGCCAGGCAAGCCCGCCGGCGAGTTGACCCGCCGCCATGACGATGACGGGCGTGATCAGTGTCAGCGCCGCGGAGCTGTCGGCGAAGTTGCGCCAGAGCAGCAGCGCCGGCGGGACCAGATAGAGCAACTGCATCAGCGTCTGCGAGATCAGCCAGGGATCGCGCCAGAGCAGCAAAAATTCCTTGCGCCGCAGGGCATGCTGCCGCGATCCGCCGCGGAACGGGCGTACCTTCGCGCGTCGACGACCGGACGCGCCATAGGCGGCGGCATCGATCGCCGTATCCGCGAAGCGGCCCGAGAAGATCGCCATGACGCTTCCGAGCAGCACGAGCCCGAGCGCCAGGAGCAGCAGCAGCGCTTCGGGGTCGCCCATCGCCGCTCGCGCCGGCCACCACCAGATACTATCGACATCGGGCGCGCAGTTGGCGATCGTGCCCGAGGTCAGGATGGTGAAGCGCGACAGCGTGCCGTAGGATATGATTGCGGCCACCTGGAGCGCGATCACGAAGCCGGCGCCGATGATGGCGGCGAGGATCTGGGCGACGAACCGTGTCCGCGCCGGACCGATCAGGCGGAACAGCAGGATGGTGACGGCGATCGCAATCGCTGCGGCCGACAGGCCCATCGCGACGACGACGCCGAACGCTGCGAGCCAGCGCGCGCCGCCCCCGAATACCAGCACGTCGATGAAGGGCGTCGAGAACAGCAGCGCCATCACCGTGATGGCGAGCGCGATCGCAGCGATGCGCACCGAGAACAGATTGGCCAGCGTCGCGGGTGAGGACATGATGAGGTCGAGATCGGCGCGTGCGTAAAACACCCGCGTCACCGATTCGATCGCCTGTGACAGCATCAGCGTCCAGGCGAGAAAAATCGTCGCCGAAATCACGATCAGCGACGATTTGTCGAGCGGCAATTGCAGGTCGGCGAAGCGTCCGATCACCGCCCAGGCCGGCACGTGCAGCAGCACCGCAAAGAAAAGCAGGCCGATGACCGCGGCACGCGTTCGTTTGCGCCGCCCGCCGGTCATCATGGCGAGCCATTCGCGCCAGGCGAGCCGAAGTTCGTGGCGGGCGAACCAGGACAGCGCGGTGGCCGAGCTCATGCGGCTTCCTGGAGCGTCACCAGTGCGATGAAGAGATCTTCCAGGCTGGTATCGGCGTGCCCGTTTTGCTGGCGCAGCTCGGTCAACGTGCCCTCGGCAACCAGGCGGCCGGCTGCGATCACGCCGATGCGGTCGGCCATGCGTTCGGCGACCTCGAGGATATGCGTGGTCATGATGACGGTGCAGCCGGCGCGGACGCGCCCGCTGAGGAGTCCCTTGACATGGCGGGCGGAGACGGCATCCAGTCCCGTCAGCGGCTCGTCGAGGATGATGAGGCGGGGATCGTGCACCAGGGCGCCGGCGAGGGCGACCTTCTGGCGCATGCCCTTGGAAAAACCCTCGCAGCGTTCATGCCGGTGCGGCTCGAGCCCGAGCGAGTTCAGGAGCTCCGCTGCGACCGGTTCCGAGACGGATGGTGCGATGCCCCACAGACCGGCCACGAATTCGAGATATTCGAGCGGCGTGAGCTTGTCATAGATCATGGGCTCGTCGGAGACCCACGCCATCACCTGCTTGGCGGCGACAGGGTTTTGGAGCGCATCGATGCCGAAGATGGAGACCGCGCCGGCATCGGGCCGCAAAAGGCCTGCAACCATGCGCAAACTGGTGGTCTTGCCGGCACCGTTGGGGCCGACCAGCGCATAGAATTCGCCGGCATGGATGGTGAGATCGAGGTTATCGACCGCCAGACGGTCAAAACGCTTCGTTAACCCCATGACTTCGAGCGCCGAGTCGTCCCGCTTCATCACGGCCACACCTTGCGGTTTTGCATCGCTCGCGACCATGACCCGAAGATGTTTCGGCACCGTGAATCGCGCTGCCGCAAATTCCGTCATCCGGATAGGACTAAAGGCAAGTCACCGTTTCAAGTCACCGTTTGTTGACAGCGCTTGGCGGTTCAGGCTGAATTGGCGAAGGGACGAATGGCGCGAACGCAGCGAAACGACTGCGTAGCGACTGAACACAAGATGCGGCAAGGCGGTCAGGAAGAACCGCCGGTTGTATCGGGAGGATGCGCGACGATGCTGGATTTCGTTCAGCAGCTGGTCAGCGGTGTTGCGCTCGGCTGCGTCTACGGCCTGATCGCGCTCGGCTTCGTGCTCGTCTACAAGGCCACCGAGGTCGTCAATTTCGCCCAGGGCGATTTGATGATGCTGGGCGGCTTCTTTGCCTTCACCTTCATCGGCATGATGGGGCTGAACTACTGGATCGGCTTTGCCGGCGCGGTGGCGGCGATGGCGCTGTTCGGCATGCTGGCCGAGCGCGTGGTGGTGCGGCCGATCCTCGGCTATCCGCAATTCTCCATCATCATGGCCACCATCGGGCTCGGCTATTTCCTGCGCTCGGTCTCCGGCATGATCTGGGGCACCGATGATTTCAAGATCGACACGCCATTCAGCCAGGGCGTGCTGCGGATCGGTTCGCTGGTGCTCGCCCATGACAAGCTCTCGGTGATCGCGGCGACGGTCATCCTCTGCGCGCTGCTCTGGCTGTTCTTCAACAAGACCACGCTCGGCACCGCGATGCGCGCAAGTTCCGAGAACATGCTGGCGGCCTATTACATGGGCATCCCGGTCAAGCGCGTGGTGTCGATCGTCTGGGCGATCAGCGCGGCGGTTGCGACCTGCGCCGGCGTGCTGCTGGCGCCGATCACCTTCATCCATTCCAATGTCGGTCTCGTGCTGGGCCTGAAAGCGTTTCCGGCCGCCGTGCTCGGCGGCTTCGGCTCGATCCCGGGCGCCGTCGTCGGCGGCGTCCTGATCGGCGTCATTGAGAGTATGGCCGGCTTCTATCTGGCCGAGGGCTGGAAGGACGTCGCGCCCTACATCGTGCTGCTCGCCGTGCTCTTGCTCAAGCCCGAAGGCCTGTTCGGCCTTCACGTCCGCAAGAAGGTCTGAACGCATGCGCTTCCTGTTCAAGACCGACTACGAGGACGACATCAGGCTGTTTCCGCATTCGGGCTATTACGTCTCATACGGTCTCCTGCTGGCCGTGCTGCTGATCGCGCCCTATGTTCTCTCCAGCTATCTGATGAGCCAGCTCGTCTTCGTCTGCATCTACGCGACAGTCGGCGTGGCGCTGTTGATTTTGACGGGTTTCACCGGGCAAGCCTCGCTCGGGCATGCGGCGTTTCTCGCGATCGGTGCGTATACGGCGGCCTATTTGCAGAAATATGGTGTGCCGTTCCCGGTCTACTTTCTCGCCGCCGGGCTCCTGACCGGGCTGATCGGTGCGCTGGTCGGCTTCCCCGCGCTGCGGCTGCAAGGCATCTACCTCGTCATCGCCACCATCTCCTTCGCCTTCATCGTCGAGGAGATTCTGGCGCGCTGGGAGAGCGTCACCAACGGCAACGAGGGCATGCGGATCAAGGCGGTGTCGCTGTTTGGGGTCGCCGTCTCGCGCGACAGCCCCACTTTCTATTTCCTTTGCCTCGCCGTGCTGGTGCTGACCATCGTCGGCACGCTCAACCTCTTGCGCTCGCCGACGGGGCGCGCCTTCGTCGCGATCCGCGACAGCGAGACGGCGGCGCGCAGCATGGGCGTCAATGTCGCGCTGTACAAGGTGAAGTCCTTTGCGATCTCCGCGGCGATCACCGGCTTCGCGGGCGTCCTGTTCGCGCACAAGCTCTCCTTCATCTCGCCGGAGATGTTCACGCTCCAGCTCTCGATCGAGTTCATCATCGTGATCCTGATCGGCGGCACCTTCAGCCTGCACGGCGCGGTGCTGGGAGCGATCTTCATCGTGATGATCGATCCGTTCCTGACCTACCTCAAGGACGACATGCCCGGCATCATCGCCGGCATTGCCGCGACCTTCGGAGCGGGCACGCAGACCGCCGCCAATGTCCAGTCCAAGGTCGCGGCCTTTGCCTCGCTCAACGGCCTGAAAGGCGCGATCTACGGCATCATCATCGTATTGTTCGTGCTGTTCGAGCCGCTCGGGCTTTACGGTCGCTGGCTCAAGATCAAACTCTTCTTCCAGCTGTTCCCGCTCTACAAGCGCGCCACCTTCAAGCGGCAGAAGATCTATGTGAAGTCGGAGCGCAACCGATGAGCTATTTTCGCGCCGAGAGCTTGTCGCTGCACTTCGGCGGGCTGAAGGCCGTCGATGCGGTGTCGTTCGCGGTCGAGAAGGGCGAGATCCTGTCGATCATCGGGCCCAACGGCGCCGGCAAGAGCTCGATTTTTAACCTGATCTCGCGGATCTACCGGCCGACCTCGGGGCGCATCTTCTTCGAGGACCAGGACATCACGGAGCAGCCGCCCCATGACATCGCAAGGCTCGGCATCGCGCGCACGTTTCAGAACATCGAGCTGTTCGAGAATGCGACGGTATTGTCGAACCTGCTGGTCGGCCGCCACCGGCATTCGACCACGCAGCTTTGGCAGGAGCTGTTGTTCCTGCCAGGCGTACGCGCCGACGAGAAGGTGCATCGCCGCAGGGTCGAGCAGGTCATCGAATTCCTCGATCTCGAGCCTTACCGCGACAAGCTGATCTCGGGTCTGCCTTACGGCGTGCGCAAGGTGATCGAGCTGGCGCGAGCGCTGTGCTCGGAGCCGAAGCTGATCCTGCTCGACGAACCGTCCTCCGGCCTCAACGTGGAGGAGACCGACGACATGTCGTTCTGGATCCGCGACCTCAAGAGCGAACTCGGCGTCACCGTGCTCATGGTCGAGCACGACATGTCACTGATCAACCGCGTCTCCGACCGCGTCATCGCCCTGAACTACGGCCGGGTCCTGGCGATGGGCTCGCCCGCCGAAGTGCAACAGCACCCCGATGTCGTCGCCGCCTATCTGGGAGCCTGACGCGATGGATGCCGTGGTGACACCAGACATCATCCTGAAACTCTCCAACATCGAGAGCTATTACGGGCCGATCATGGCGATCCGCGGCATCTCGCTCGAAGTGCCGCGCGGCCGCATCGTCACGCTGCTGGGCGCCAACGGCGCCGGCAAGACCACGGTGCTCAAGACGATCTCGGGCATTCTCGATCCGCAGAAGGGCGCCATCGAGTTCATGGGCAAGTCGATCCAGCGCATGGAGGCGGACAGGATCGTGCGGCTGGGCCTCAGCCACGTGCCGGAGGGACGCGAGGTGTTCCCGTTCCTCTCCGTGCGCGAGAACCTGATGATGGGCGCCTATCCGCGCAGCGATCGCGATGGTGTCGCGGACGATCTGGAGCGCGTCTACGGCTATTTCCCGCGGCTGAAGGAGCGCATCAACCAGCCGGCCGGACAGCTCTCCGGCGGCGAGCAGCAGATGCTTGCGATCGGCCGCGCGCTGATGAACCGGCCGACGCTGTTGCTGCTCGACGAGCCCTCGCTCGGGCTGTCGCCGATCCTGGTGAAGGAGATCTTCGCTATCATACGCCGCGTCAACGAGGAGCAGGGCATGTCGATCCTGCTGGTCGAGCAGAACGCCAAGGTGGCGCTGGAGACGGCGCATTATGGCTATGTGCTGGAGATCGGCCGGATCGTGATGAACGACAGCTGCGACCGTTTGATGCATTCGAAGGACATCCAGGAATTCTATCTTGGCGCCAAGGAAGCGGGCGCACGAGGCGAGCGGCGCTGGAAAAAGAAGAAGACTTGGCGTTGAAGCAAGACTTGGCCCTGAAGCAAGACTTGGCGTTGAAGGAAGAATTGGCGTTAGATCGGGAGACCCGTCCGGAACAATAGACCGCCGGCAAGGCAGGCAGCGGAGGGGAACGCGACAAGGAGGAGACTTGCATGGCCCGACCGGCGGTGCTGACGGTCGCTGACACCATCGCGAAGAGCTTTTTGCGCGCCGCGGAAACGCGGGGCGACAGGCCGGCTATACGCGAGAAGAAATTCGGGATCTGGCAGCCGACCAGCTGGCGCGAATGGCTGGAGATCTCGAAGGAGATCGCCTACGCGCTGCACGCCATCGACTTCAGGCCCGGCGACGTTGCTTCCATCATCGCCAACGCCGTGCCGGAATGGGTCCATGTCGACATGGGCATTCTGTGCGCCGGCGGCGTCTCTTCCGGGATCTATCCAACCGATGCCTCATCCCAGGTCGAATATCTCGTCAACGATTCCCGGACGAAAGTGATCTTCGCCGAGGACGAGGAGCAACTCGACAAGGTCCTGGCCTGCCGCGCACGCTGTCCGTCTCTGCGAAAGATCATCGTGTTCGACATGGAGGGCCTCAGCGGCTTCTCCGATGAGATGGTGATGTCGCTCGACGAGTTCCGTGCGCTCGGGCGCAACCACATGGCCGGCCGTGAGGCGCTGTGGCAGGAGATGATCGACAGTCGCAGCGGGAGCGATCTCGCGGTCCTCGTCTATACATCCGGCACCACGGGCCCGCCCAAGGGCGCCATGCACGCCAACCGCAGCGTCACGCACCAGATGCGGCACGCCAACGATTTCATTCCGGCGCGCGAGAACGAGGACCGGCTGATCTTCCTGCCGCTCTGCCACGTCGCCGAACGGATCGGCGGCTACTACATCTCGGTCGCGCTCGGCTCGGTGATGAATTTTGCCGAGAGTCCGGAGACCGTGCCGGATAATCTGCGCGAGGTGCAGCCGACCATCTTCCTCGCGGTGCCGCGGATCTGGGAGAAATTCTATTCCGCGATCACCATCGCCCTGAAGGATGCGACGCCGCTGCAGCAATGGGTCTACCGCCGCGCCATCGATATCGGCTATCGCATGGTCGATTGCAGGATGGAAGGGAAGCCGCCGCCGCTGTTGTTGCGGCTCGCCAATGGCATCGCTTACCGGCTCGCCTTCCGCAACATCCGGCGCATGATCGGGCTCGATCGTTGCCGCATCGCCTTCACCGGCGCGGCGCCGATCGCGCCGGAGCTGATCCGCTGGTATCTCGCGCTCGGGATCGACATCCACGAGGTCTACGGCCAGACCGAGAATTGCGGGGTCGCCACCATGATGCCGGCGGAGCGGATCAAGCTCGGCTCGGTCGGCAAGGCGGTGTCGTGGGGTGAAGTGGCGCTGTCGCCCGACGGGGAAATCCTGATCAGGGGCGACTTCCTGTTCATGGGCTATCTGAACCAGCCGGAGAGGACAGCAGAGACCATCGACCATCGCGGCTGGCTGCATACCGGCGACGTCGGCACCATCGACAATGAGGGCTTCGTCCGTATCACCGACCGAATGAAGGACATCATTATCACCTCCGGCGGCAAGAACATCACGCCGTCCGAGATCGAGAACCAGCTGAAATTCTCGCCCTACATCTCGGACTCCGTGGTGATCGGCGACAAGCGGCCATACCTCACCTGCCTCGTGATGATCGACCAGGAGAATGTCGAGAAATTCGCGCAAGACCACGACATCCCCTTCACCAATTATGCCAGCCTGTGCCGCGCGACGGAGATCCAGGACCTGATTTGGCGCGAGATCGAAGCGGTCAACGCCAATTTCGCCCGTGTCGAGACCATCAAGAGATTCTATCTGATCGAACGCCAGCTCACTCCGGAGGACGAGGAGCTGACGCCGACCATGAAACTGAAGCGCGGCTTCGTGAACAAGCGTTACGCCGCCGAAATCGACGCGATGTACCCGGCGCGGGCGGTGGCTTGAACAATCTTGTTTGAACAACAGCGAAGGAGTGATGGCCCCACCCTTCGCACCATAAGGGCCCCAAGGAGAGGAGACGTCAATGTCGAGATCGTTGAGAACGTTCGGCTTTGCGGCAGGCGCGGTGGTGCTCACCTGTTTGCCGGCCGTCGCGCAAACCAAGGTCACCAATGAAGGCATCTCGGCCTCCGAGATCGTCATCGGCACCCATCAAGATCTGTCGGGGCCGATCAAAGGCTGGGGCGTGCCGGTCTCGAACGGCATGAAGATGGCGGTCGAGGAGATCAACGCCGCCGGCGGCGTCCAGGGGCGAAAGATTCGGCTTGTGGTCGAGGACAGCGGCTACGACCCGAAGAAGGCTGTGCTCGCATCGCAGAAGCTGATCGAGCGCGACAAGATCTTCGCGATGGTGGGGCCAATGGGTTCGCCGACTGTCCTGGCGGCGCAGGATATCCTGCTCGACGCCGGCGTGCTTCAGCTGTTCCCGCTGACGGCGGCGGAGTTCACGTTCAAGTTCGATCCCGCCAAGCCGCAGGAGCGGCTGAAGTTCAACAATCTGCTGCCCTATGTGGAGAGCACGCGGGCGGCGCTGAAATACATGATGGAGTGGAAGAACTTCAAGAAGCCATGCATCATGCATCAGGACGACGAGTACGGGAAGAACGTGCTCGACGGCTTCAACCAGCAGCTCACTGCCATGAAGGTCCAGCCGGCCTCGATCACGAGCTACAAGCGCGGTGCCTCCGACTTCAGCGCGCAGGTCGCCAAGATGAAGTCCGACAGCTGCGACCTCGTCGTGCTCGGCGCTGTGCTCCGTGAGCCCATCGGCGCGATGACGGAAGCCAAGAAGCTCGGCTGGGACGTCACCTTCCTCGGCGCGACGCCAACCAATGTGATGGAGGTGCCCATGCTCGGCAAGGAGGCGGTCGAAGGGCTCTATGCGGCGTCCGGATTCGAGATCCCCTACGAGGACACCGCAAAGGGCAAGGTGAAAGACTGGCTGGTCAATTACAAGAAGATGTTCAGCACCGATGCCAACACGCAGGCCATCATTGGCTACAACGCGGTGATGACGTTCGCGTTCTACGCCAACAAGGCGGGCAAGGATCTGACCGGCCAGAAAATGCTGGACGCGCTGGAATCGGGCGACAAGTTCCTCGACATCTTCAACTCGCCGCCGACCAAATTCTCCAAGACCGACCACCTCGCCAACACCATCACCCAGGTGCAGCAGGTCAAGGGCGGCCGCTGGGTTCTGGTGAAGGACAATCTGATGTTTTGATTTCTTCGCCTCTCCCCGCATGCGGGGAGAGGCCGGAATTTACGCAGCAAATTCCGGGTGAGGGGGCTCTCCGCGAGTCGAACTGTCGCCGGATCCGCTGAAGCAGCCCCTCACCCCAACCCTCTCAGCGCGAGCGAAGCTCGTCGCGACCCCGTAAGAACGGGGCGAGGGAGAGGACACAGCCCTACGATCCCCCACCCGCGGTGCCTGAATTCACCGGGGCCAACTCGTCTTCCCGGCAGCGCCAGCCATCGGCGGCTTTGACAAACGCAAACGTGCGCTGGATCCGTAGGCGGCGCGTGACATTGAAGGCGTCTGCGGAGCGCTCCTTGGTGCCGACGCCTGGCTGCGGACGGCCCGTTCTGGCGTCCCAGCAGGTGCCCGTGCACGTCGTGGCGATCTTGCTACAGGTGGCGAAGGGTGCCAGCACGGCCATCTCGATTTCGCCCGTGACCTGCGCCTCCTGCTCGCCCACCTGGCTGTCGAGCGCGTAGACGCGGTTGATGCGTAGGAAGTTGCCGCAGGAATTGGCCGCGTGGATTCGCGCGGCGCAGAAATCGACGGCATCGGTATCGGGCGCGCGGGCTGCGACCTGCCGGCCGAACACCTTCTTCGGGTCGCCTTTCGCAGCGCCAATCTCGTCGGCCTTGTGCTTCAGATAGCCGGCGAGACAGTCCTCCGCCGACTCGAGCTCCCCGAGCGGCACGTTCTCCTTGCCGACCAGATTGCATTTGCGATCGCGCTCCCGCGTCCACCGGCCATATTCGGCGAAGGCAAAGCGTGCCGCGGTCGGATCGAGCTTGCCGATCAGGCCGAGGACCTGGCTGTTCAACTCGGTCTCGGCCAGCGCCAGCGACGGGTCCGCGCAGATCAGCGCGCCCGCGGCGGTGTTAGCGGCGAGACAGTCGAAATCCGGATCGCGCACGATCGCGGCGCGCTCATCGGTCACCTTGAGAAGACATGCCTTCACCCGGTCGAAATCGTCGGTGCGGATCGCGGTCTGGCCGACGATGCCGCAACCGAGATTGCGCTGGCGAACCCAGATCGCGTTCTCCTCGATCCCAGGCAGGCGATCGGGCAGGCGGGCAAGCCGCGCCTCGATTCCCGTGCTCAGCTTCTCGGCGGCGGCGGCAAGCTCGGCATCACCGCAGAACAATTGATTGCCGGGATCGCGGATCTGCTGGCAGTTGTTCCTGGCGAACAGCGGCAGCCTGTCGGCGACGGAGCGGTCGGACGGGCTGGATTGTGCGAAGCCTGGAGCCGCCGGCAAGGCCAGCAGCGCAAGCACAGTCAGCACGATGAACTGCATTCCAGTCGCCCCCGCATAGCCGCGGTCATGCTAGCGTCCCGAATCGCGCGGCGAAATGGCTTTGTGGGGTAAGCGTACTTTATACTGGTAGCCCGGACGGAGCCACCGGGTCGGCGCTATGCGCCGACCCGGTGGCTCCATCCGGGCGACAACAAGATCAACGCGCCTCGGCGGCGATCATCGAGAATCGCACAGGTTCGTCGACATATTTCAGCACGGCCGATTGATAAAGCACGAACAGCGGCTGGTAGCTCCGTGCGACATCGTCCTCGACCATTGCCATGCGGCGGTTGTCGAGCATCAGCCAGTGGCCGTCGAGCCGTGCAGCGACAACCGCATGCTCTTCGCCGGCCCTGACGTCACGCACCACGACGATGCGGAGATCTTCGGTGGCGACGCCTGCGAGCCGCAGGGCGGCGAGCTTGGCAATGGCATAGTCCTCGCAATCCCCGGCGCCACGCGCGAAGGTCGCGAGCGGTGAGCTCCAGACGTCCTCGGTACCGTCATCGGCGGCACGGATGGCGAGGTTGATGGCGCGATTGGTTTCGCCGAGCAGGGCGCGGCCGTCACGGCTGCGGGCCTGGTCGACGATGGCGAGCAGTTTCAGCGCAGCGGGCGAAGCGCAATTGTCCCGGTCGCCGTCGCACAGCGCGAGCTGCACCATGTCATCGTCGAGCCTGGACCTCAGCGCGAGCCATTTCTCTTGCAGGCTGCCGGCGGAGATGGCGAAGGCGAACACGCCGAACGGCTCGGCGGATTTGCGCACGAGGACGCCGGCTCCCGGCGACAGCAGAGTGCCAGCGCGAAGCTCGGCGGCCGATCCGAGCAGGATCAATCCGCACAGCACAAGGATTGCGCGCCAAGCGCGCGAGCGAGCAGCGGTCTCCATCTGACATCCCCTTCCGGCTTCGCCAGGTCCCCCTCGACCTGTACGTGCCGGGCTTTGTTGCTTTCGCGGAGATAGTGCGAGGCAGGCGGTTTTGTTCTGCTTAACGCGCCCGGCCGGGGTCCCAAAACCGGGCAACAGGCTGAAACGGGCCTGCTTAAATTGCGTAAAATTTTACGATTAGCCGGCTAGGAGGGCGGCAGTTGCCGCGAAGAAGGACCAATTGCAGGCACAAGTTGTCGCGGAACTGATTCTGCGCCTTATGGCTAACGGCCCGCTATTTCACGAGTTCTGTTAGCTGGATCACAGATTTGGCTCCGTATTTGCCGCAGGGTGGTGCGGGGCACCACGAACAAAAGATGACAGAAGTATCTATTGTAGAATTTCTACAATGGAATACATGGGGTTACTGGAAATGAGCGGAAATAAGCGCTACTTTACTTATGAGTATTTCAAAAATTACTTTGGCTTCTCTGCGGACGCCCAGCCGCCTGAGAGCATCGACCGCTTGGTGATGCCAAATCACACAAGCAATAGGTGGTTTCGCTAAGGACTTGGTAATGATATGCAAGTTTAGGCGAGCGATACTTACTTAGATTTTAACTCCTTTTTTGGTGCCCCGATTGAATTACGCTGGCAAATTTGACGCCGCGATTTCCTTGGACGGCTTGGGTTCCCGATCGCCCGCCGATGGCCACGTCGATTCCTTTACCGCGAAGGCACACGGCCACGTGCCTGACGGCGCTTTCGTCGTTCCCGACCCGAACCTGATCTTCAACGGCGATTTCAAGCGCGCCGGTCTCGACCTCGTGCTGTCCCATGACGGGCACGATCACGTCGTTCACGATTATTTCAGGGGCGACAAGCGCGCGGCGATCGCCTCGCCCGACGGCGCGCATCTCACCGGCGACGTCGTCAACGCACTCACCGGCCATGTGCAATACGCGCAGGCCGCCTCCGGCATTGCCGCCGCGCAGGTCATCGGTCACGTCACCAAGCTCTCCGGCAGCGCGACCGCGGTCCGTAACGGCGTCTCCGTCATCCTGAACAACGGCGACAACGTCGAGAAGGGCGACGTGGTCTCGACCGGTGGCGACTCGACGCTCGGCATCACGTTCATCGACGGCACGGTGTTCGGCCTGTCCTCTAACGCGCGGATGGTGCTGAACGACATGGTCTACGACCCCAACGGGTCGAACAATTCCTCTCTGCTCAGTCTGGTCGCGGGCACCATCACCTTCGTTGCCGGTGAGACCGCCAAGCATGGCGACATGAAGGTCGACACGCCGGTCGCCACCATGGGCATCCGCGGCACGGCGGTGCTGAGCCAGATCAACTTCGT
>NZ_JBVVPC010000057.1:0-45998 GCF_055807355.1 Bradyrhizobium sp. Ken01 | reverse complement strand
GAATGTCCCATGGCCTCCGACGCCTTGACTGCCTCTCTTCCCGGTCCGCAGCCTGGTCCGGATAGCCGTGCAACCAGAGTGTCCGAGCGAGAGCGACGATCGACCGATAATGCGGATCGTAGCCCAGCAGGACGGAGCCTTGCTGGGCGTACGACAGGATTTCCATCAAGGATTCGAGTTCGCGGCGCGAGCCGGCGAGATCACCTGAAAACTGCAACGCCATGCCGAGGGCCGAATGAGCCAGGGTTCTGATCGCGAGATCACCGGATCTTTCGGCAAGCCCGCGACATCGCTGGGCGTATTCCAGCAGAATTCTGAAATGCCCGCTGCGGCCGTGGAAGATGTATTGCATGTTGAGCAATCCGGCTTCGTAGGCCGTATCGCCTCTCGCTTTGGCGATCGCGAGGCTCCTGTTCAGGGCGTCGTTGACGGCATCGCTCTCGCCGTACATCTGGGATGCGGAAACCCCGAGGCCCGCCTGGATCCGCATCTCATCCGAGCTCCCGACAGTGGCCGCGTCGAGCGCGATCAGCGCCCGCTGCGACCAGCGATGACACTCCGCAAGCAAGGACATGGCCAGGAAGACATCAACGGCGGCCGCCGCGAGCTGAATGCCGAGCCCGCCATCTCTACCCTCGCCAAAACACCATTCGAGCGCGGCGCGCACGTTGTTCATGCTCGCGAAATGTAACGTTCGCTCCGCCCCGCTCGCAAAGGTGGACCAGTCGCGCCCTCGCTGTTCCAGCCAGTTGCGGTAGTAAGTCGCATGCCGGACGGCGAGGTCGTGGGCTTCGTCTTCGGCGATCCGGATGTCCCGCGCGTAGGCACGCGTGGTGTCCAGGAGACGATAGCTCACCATGGGTCCGGCCGGACGGGTCGCGACCATCGATTTCGCGATCAGGCTGTCGATCGCGCCGAGAATGTCCCTCTCGCTGATATCGCGTCCGCAGACGGAAATCACAGCGTCGAGCGTGAAGTGTCCGACGAAGATCGCGAGCCGGCAGAGCACGACCCGCTCGGTATCGGAGAGAAGGCCGAAGCTCCAGTCCAGCGTCGCGTGCAGCGTTCTCTGGCGCGGCGGCGCGCTCCTGGAGCCGGGCCAGGACAATCCGAGCCGCTGATCAAGCAACTCCGCTGTTCCGTGCACGCCGTAACTCTCGACACGCCTGGCGGCGAGTTCGATTGCCAGCGCAACGCCGTCGAGCTTGCGACACATATTCGCGACAATGGGAGCCTCCTCGTCACTGAAATACAGCTGGGCGCCGCTTGCGCGGGCGCGCTCGACGAAGAGCTGGATAGCCGGAAATGCCTGGACAGCTTCGGCCGTCAGCTCTGTGCCCTCGGGCGGGCATGCCAGCGTGTCCAACCGATAGACGTTTTCGCCATCGGTCTGCAGTGCTTCGCGACTCGTCGCCAGAATGTGGACGTTCGGCGCGGCCGCAAACACCGATGACGCGAATGCGGCGACAGCCTCAACCATATGTTCGCAGGTGTCGAGGATCAGCAATGTCCGCTTGTCCCGGAGATAGGCGAAGATGCTCGGCGTCGCGTCGCTGGATTGCACCGAAAGGCCGAGCAGCGATGCCACGACCGTTCCCACCAGGGCCGGATCGTTGACCATGCTGAAGTCGACGAAGAGCACGGCGCCTTCAAAACTTTGCATCAACCGGTGGCCGACAGCAATCGCGAGCGTCGTCTTACCGACGCCGCCGGCTCCCACGATGGTCACGAAACGTGTCGCCTCCAGCCGCGCGGGGATTTCCTCGATTTCGACCTCGCGGTCAATCATCGGAAGACGCACAGGCAGATTGGCTTGCCGAAAAGACGGCGCGGCGATTGCTTCCGGTTCTCGACCGACCGAGCGAGAAATTTGCGCAACGAACGTGTAACCCCGCCCCGAGGAGGTCACGATGTACCGGTTGCCCTCGCCGCTCTCGCCAAGCGCCCTGCGAAGGTTCGTCATGTGGAAACGCAAGGCGCCTTCTTCGACGATTAGACCAGGCCAGACCTGCCGCAGCAACTCGGCTTTGCTGACCAATTCGTTTGGGCGCGACAACAGCGCCACCAGGAGATCGTAAGCTCGTCCCCGGAGCTCCACCTGCTCGCTGTTCCTGGTCAGCACGCGCTCGGCCAAATTCAAACTGAAGGGACCAAACGAAATGATACCGGATTTCTGCGCTGTGGGCATTGATTTGCGTTTGTTGTTACCGTCGTGCGCTACAATCCGGGTGATCTCGAAATAGGCACGAAGACCGTCATCTTGCCGATCGTGATATCTGATCTCCGGGCCACAGAGTAGTGCAGCGGGGCGATATCCGACATGACGGTCGGCCTTGTTGCGCAGCAGTACTGCCAGGATTTTCACCTTGAAAGCCAATGGCTTGTGAGTTGACGCGGTAACCTCTTGTGGTGGTCCGGCCGAGGTAGCCGAGGTTGCGGCATCCAGCAACCGCCCCGCCTTAACAGAATCTCGCAGCCTCTAACGCGTGGCCTTGCAATCGCATGGAGGCCGCGGGGACTGCGCTTGCGCGGGCTTTTCGCGGTCCTCGCGGAGACTAACGATCCATAACAATCCATAACGGGCAAAATTCGCCCGTCCGCGCCAATGTATCTGCAGGACGAACGGCCAGTCGGACTAGCCCGTTCGGAAGATCCGCGATGGCGTCGCGCGGATCGCTACATGAGACCGTGAAGTCTCGATCACGTCAACGGCGCAACGCAACGAGGAGACCGAGAGATGACCCGCAACCAGATCGTCGATTCCAGCTTCACCGCCATCATCAATGCGCCGAAGGACAAGATCGACATCCCTGAATGGTGCTTCAACCTGTCCGAGCGCGACTATCAGGGCTGTTCGCCGGCGCATATCGCCGCGGGCTTCACGACGGCGCCGGACGGCAAGCGGATGTCCATCAACGTGGAAACTATCGGCGGCAGCCTTATGGTCCAGCACTATGTTGAAACGCTCGGCGAGAAAGATCATTTGATTCTCGATTCAACCTCCGACGTCTTCACCCCCACCGGACGCACGACCATTCACGTGACCTGGGAATTGAGCGTCAAGGAAATCGAGCCCGGCAAGTGCGAGTTCACCAATCGCGTCAGGTCGCACGCCACCGACGAGTTCATGGCATTCATCGGCAAGCAGGGCATTCCATTCGATTTGTTCCGCGCCCAGCGCCAGCCCGCCTCGATCGCCCACAATCAAAGCGAAACGCCGGAATTCGCCGCCAGCATCGAGCGCGCGGCGCTCAGGAACAACTGAGGGGCACGGCACCGGCGCAACGGAGAGTCCCATGACTAACCTTTCTTATGACAAGAACTCCACCGCCCTCCTGGTGGTTGACCCTTACAACGACTTCATCTCGGAGGGTGGCAAGATCTGGCCACGGATCAAGGCCGTGGCCGAAGCCAACAATTGCGTTCCTCACATGCAACAGGTTCTGCAAGCCGCACGCGCTTCGAAGCTTCGGGTGTTCTATGCCATGCATCACCGCTACCGCCCCGGCGATTACGAATCCTGGAAGTACGTGGCGCCGGTCCAGCGGAGGGCGTGGCAGGCCAAGAGCTTCGAATTCGGCACTTGGCGCGGCGAATTCCGTGCCGAGTTCGTGCCGGAGCCCGGCGACATTGTCGCCAGCGAACACTGGTGCTCCAGCGGCTTCGCCAACACCGACCTCGATCTCCAGCTCAAGCGGCACGGCATCCAGCGGCTCATAGTCATCGGGCTGATCGCGCACACCTGCATCGAAGCGACCGTCCGCTTTGCCGCCGAACTTGGTTACGACGTCACCGTCGTCAAAGACGCCGTTGCCGACTACTCGGACCAGATGATGCATGCGGCGCTCGAAATCAACATGCCGAACTACGCCAGCGCCATCGTGCACACGAAGGAGATCGTCAATGCGCTCTCCCTCGCCTCGTTTGCAACAGACGCCGCATAGCCGGTCCTATTCGATACCAAGGATCCGGGCGGACTCTTGCGAGATCCGACCGGATATGGCGAGGCAAGTCTCGACCGGAAGAAGGCAATACTTCCAGGCAGCACCGAACATGGAGGCTCGACCATGAGACGCCGCGATCTTCTTGGAGCATTCGCCGGATTTGCGTTGTGGCCTTCTTTCGTGACGGAGGAGCACCACAAGCCCGTGATCGGCTTTCTGAGCAGCCGCACCGCCGAAGATTCGGCTCGCATCCTCGCCGCCTTTCGTAAAGGGCTTGCCGAAGCCGGCTACCTCGAGGGCAAGGACGCGACGATCGCTTACCGATGGGCCGAAGGCGACTATGAGAGGCTTCCGGCGCTCGCGGCCGAGATCGTCAGACTCAATCCGTCCGTGCTGATCGCGGCCGGCGGCGAGCCCTCCGCGCTCGCGGCCAAGGTCGCGTCGACTGAAATCCCAACCGTGTTCTCCGTCGGAGGCGATCCCGTGAAGATCGGCCTCGTCAACAGTCTGAACCGGCCGGGCAGCAATATGACGGGCGTGAGCCTGCTGGCCACTGAGCTGGAGGCCAAGCGGTTCGGAATCCTGCGTGAGGTACTGCCTCGCGCCAAAGTGCTCGGCGTTCTCGTCGATCGCGACTTTGAGGAAGCTGAGACACAGGTCATCGAAGTTACGCGGGCGGCGCAAGACATCGAGCAGCCCGTCGAGATCGTATACGCGGCCGGCGACAACGAGCTCGCCAATGCCTTTGAGCGACTGAGGACGGTGGACGCAGAAGGCCTGCTCGTTTGCGCGTCTCCATTTTTCGACACGCGAAGAGAGCTCATCGTTGCCTTCGAGGCGCAACAACGGCTTCCGGCGATCCACCAGACTCGCGAGTACGCGGTTCAGGGCGCCTTGATGAGCTACGGCATCTGCCCGCCCGAGGGCTACCGCCAAATTGGACTTTATGCCGGCCGGATTCTCAAGGGAGCCTTGCCGTCAGACCTGCCTGTCGTCCAACCGACGACGTTCGAATTCGTTATCAACGCAAAGACCGCCGGCGCGACGGAGCTCGACATCCCTCCGAGCCTGCTCGCACGCGCCGACGAGGTGATCCAGTGAATCCGACAACAAAGGAGACTTCAATGACCCGACAGATTGACATCGACAAGCCCTCGCCGGGACTGTGGACTGCGACATTCAACAATCCTCCGATCAATCTGATCGACCCGGACACCATCGGCGAACTTCAGGAACTGCTGACGGCGCTGGAAAGCGATGCGGAGGTCAAAGTGGTGGTGTTTCGCAGCGCGGATCCGGATTTCTTCATGGCGCACTGGGATGTACTCGCCGACAAGACGAAAGTTGCCGCAATGCCGCATGGTCCGACCGGCATGCATCCATGGATCGACGTGCTGGTGCGGTTGTCACGCGCGCCAGTCGCATCGATCGCCGACATACGCGGCCGCGCGCGCGGCGCGGGAAGCGAGTTCGCGCTGGCCTGCGACATGCGCTTCGCCAGCCGCGAGCGGGCAATTCTGGGGCAGTTCGAGGTCGGCCTCGGCTCGGTCCCGGGCGGAAACCCGATGGCGCGGCTTGCCGGCCTGATGGGCCGCGGGCGCGGGCTCGAAGTGATTTTGGGCGCCGACGATTTCTCGGCAGACCTCGCCGAGCGCTACGGCTACGTGAATCGCGCGCTGCCCGACGCGGAGATCGAGACGTTCGTCGATGCCTTTGCCCGCCGCCTCGCCTCGTTCGAGAAGCATGCGCTGGTCGGCGCCAAGGCGCTCATGAACGACGTCACACTGCCGGCCGACAGCGTCTTTCCGCCCGCGCTATCGGCCTTCTTCACGTCGGCGGCTCACCCCGGCACACGGGCGCGCGCGGCATCGCTGCTGCAGCGCGGTCTACAGCGCCGCTCAGATACCGAGTTGCGGCTTGGCCAGGCCGTGGCGGAGAACTGATTGAAGGCCCGGATGACGCACAGAGCCTCCTACCAGAAGCCCCGCTGCATCGGCTGTGCCGGCTGGTAATATTGATACTGGCCGCGCCGGCGGGGATTGACGGGCTGCGGGTTCGGATCGCGCTGGAAGAAGAAGCCGAAACCGTTGCCGCCATTGTCCCAGCCGTCATCGCTCGCCATCGCCATCGGAGGCGCGGTCGGCTTGCGCGTGATGAAACCGCCCTGGGGCTGGTTGCTCAGCACCGCGACGAACTCGGTGCGGTAGTTGGTCTCGCTGCTCAGCGGCTCGTCCGAGATGATGATCGAGGACCGCGGCAACGCGGTCGGCTCGATGCGGTCGAGCACCTCCTGCGGGATAGTGATGCGGTCGAGCGCGTTCCTGGCGTTGTCGCTGTCTTCGATCGTGACCACGCTCCAGCGCAGACCCGTGTCGTTCTTCGCCATCGCCGTGAAGATGTGCGTGCCGAGCGGCTGATCCGGATTGCGGATCGTGACGGGCACCTCGATGCTGGTATCGAACACCTCGCCGCCGCCGTCCGGTGCCGGCTTGTGCGTGTTCCGCCGCACATAGAGCTTCTGCGTCGCGCGGCTGATGTAGACCGAGACCGGTTCGAGCGCGAGCTTTGCGTCGGTCGCGGCCTTCACGGCGTCGGCCTTCCTGGCCGCTGCCGCCTTGGCCGCCTCTTTCGTGGCAGCGACCGCATCGCGCTTCGGCTGTGCGGCGGCCTTGGCGGCATCGAGCTGCGTCGCCGCGTCGGCAGCCTTGATGGCGGCCTTCTGCTTCAGCTCCTCGGCCTTGGCGCGGGCCTGATCGGTCTTGGCCGCCGCGAGCTGCTTGTCGGCAAAGGCGAACTCGGCGTCAGCGCGGGTCTTCTGCTGCTCCAGCTTGCGCAGCAAGGCCGGCAGCGATGCAGCCTCTTTCGCGGCCAAAGTCGCGGCCTTCTTGGCCTCGTCGGCCGCCCTTGTGGCCTCCTCGGCCTCGCCGGAGAGCTTGCCGATCTGGCCCGGCGCCGCCGCAATGGCTTCCCGCTTCGGCATGAACAATGCGGGATGAACGATGTCGATCGGAGCTGCGTCGTTCGGCGAGATGATCACCCGCATCCCGATGTTGGTCTTGTCGAACAGGCCCTCCGCGAAGCCGAACGGCATCCGTACGCAGCCATGCGAAGCGGCATAGCCGGGCAGCGGCCCGCCATGCAGCGCGATGCCGTTCCAGGTGATGCGCTGCATGTTCGGCATCCAGGCGTCGTCATACATGGTCGAGTGGTGGTCCTTGTCCTTCTCGACGATGGCGAAGACGCCGGCCGGCGTCTCGCGCCCTGTCGTGCCGGTGGACACCGGCACGCGAAAAATCCAGCCCTCGGCGTCGTAGAAGGTGACCTGCTGGCTCTTGATCGAGACGATCGCCATGATCGGTTCGCCGGCCTCGCGCGGCGCCACCGCCTCGGCCGGCTGACGCGCCTGCTTGGCCGCATGGGCCGGGCCCACGGCCGCAAAGGCGAGCATCGCCGCCAAGGTCACAATTCCGGGAGGCCCCCAACGCCGCATCGCCACGGTGGATTGCGCCGTTGTCATCAGGTTTCTCATGCCATCCTCGGTCGAAATGCCAGTCCGCCGGTCATTGATCAGATTGCGACCTTTGAATTAAGAAATTGCAGCCGCCTTACGTTCCGTCTGTGGCGACATTCGGCACGTTCCGGCGATAAACCTCATATACGACGGTTGGCGCAGGCGGAAGGGCGGCGTGCGGCCGAAGCTGGCGGTCTATCGCTGCGGCAGAATGTCCGGGGGGCGGACGCTGAACGCCCGTCGCCTTCGGATCGACGGCTCGCGCAGAACCCAGCTACCGCACGCGCGGATTAACGGCAGTCGGCAGCCGCGCGGGGGCGGCGTAAGCTGCCTTGCCAAACAAGGCGGCCTCTCCAAAAGAGACCAGCCGCTGCCGCTCCTCGTCCCACAAGGTCAGCCGCACGGTCCGCAAACTCTGGAGCAGCGTAATCCGCCCGACACCAGCGAACTGTGGATGGTCGCGCAACACGTCCTGCAAGCGATAGTAGGGAATTCGACTGGACAAATGATGGATGTGGTGAACGCCGATATTTGCCGTGAACCATCGCAGGACACCCGGCAATTGGTAGTGAGAGCTGCCGTGCAGCGCGGCGTCGTGAAAATTCCAGGTTTCGTCGTGGGCCCAGTGCGTGTGCTCGAACTGATGCTGGACGTAGAACAGCCACACACCGATCGACGCTGCCAGGACCACGATCGGCAGATGCACAAGCAGGAACGGCCCATAGCCGACCAGCTGGATCATCGTGACGGCGAGAATCGCGAGGGCGGTGTTCGTGCCCATCGTGCTCAGCCAGGGTTTCCAGCCGCGACGCATCATCCCGACCGGCAACCGGTGCTTCAAGATGAACAAATAACTGGGACCGACGCCAAACATCACGAGGGGATGGCGATACAGACGGTATAGCGCCCGACGCCATCGCGACCGCCCGAGAAATTCGCGCGTGGTCAACGTGTCGATGTCGCCTAAGCCCCTTTGATCGAGATTGCCGGAGTTCGCATGATGGCCTGCATGGTTGCGCCGCCAGTAGCCGTATGGCGTCAGTGTCATCACGCCGAGGGCACGGCCGACCCAATCGTTCGCAAGGCGGCCGCGGAAGAAAGAGCCGTGTCCGCAATCATGTTGGATCATGAAGAGGCGGACCAGCAAACCCGCGGCGGGCACCTCCAGCAGGAGGGCAAACCAATAGCCCTGGTCAAGAGCGGCCCAAATCAGAGCCCAGATGACGACGAACGGTATCGCCGTAATCGCCAGTTCGAGGACACCCCGCGCATTGTCGGGCTCGCGATAGCGGGCGAGCAACTGCGCCGATGCGCGGATTTCCGGTATTCCTTGGCTCATATCTGCTCTGCTCCCGACATGCCGCCCAAGAAGCACGGTTATGGCCACCGACGCAACAAAATCGCCCTACGCCTGGACCCGGGCGGCTGTGCGCTCCGGCCGGAACCGAGTCATCGCCAAGCCAGGCGGCGCTTTCAGAGCTTCAGACGAAGAGGCCGAGTCTCGTCAGAGACCGCGGCTAAACGCCCAGCGCCTTGCGATTGAAGGTTCGCAGGAAACGCAGCGACAGCGTCCGGACATTTGCGACGTTCAGCAACCACCCGGCGGCGACATAAGCGAGGCCGCCCGCAAGGCTCACGACCATGAGCGCAACGAGGCCGATGCCATTGACCTGGGATCGTGCAACGAGAATCGCAGCCGCCATCGCCGCGGCGGAGACGGCAACGCCGGCGAGGCGGTGGAGGTCGAAAGGCACCGGATGGGCGCGATGCATCAGGACGACGGCAACGAGGAAGCCGATCGCTTCGGTCGCAAGCGTCGCCAGCGCCGCGCCGTAGAGGCCATGGCCGGCCACCAGCACGAACATCAACGCCACGCTGACGACCAGCGTCAGGAACGACTGCGCCGCCAGCATGAACGGCCGCTCGGCAAGCTGGAAGCTGATCTGCACGTAGAATTGATTGGCGATACCGAACAAGCGCGCGAGCACCAGGGTCGGCAGCAATGCCGACACCCCGGCGCGGAAGTCGACGCCGACGAGCGTGCCGGCAACCTGGTCGGCTGCGAGCGCGAGCCAGACGGCGACGGGCGCGACCACGACGAGCAGAAGTTCGAGGCTCTCGGTCAGCCGCTCCCGCGTCGTCTCGTTGTTTTTCTCCGACAATGACCGGAACACCAGCGGCACGGTTGCCGCGGCGACGCTGGAGGCGATCATGACCATGAACTGTCGCGGCAGATCGGCGGCGACGCCAAAGATGCCGGCGGCGTCCTTCCCGAGCAAATAAGCCACGATGAGCCGGTCGCAGGCCGAGTAGACCGCAACGGACAATCCGGCCAGCGTCAGCGGCAGGCCGTAGCGCGCGAGCTGCACGAACTGGCTGCGCTGAAAGCGCGCGATCCTGGTGCGGTCACCGACGAGGTTCAGGATGATCCCGGCGAGCGAACCCAGGCCGAATGCGGCAAGCAGTCCCAGTCCACCCCAGCCGAGCCAGATGCCGAGCAGGCCGAAACCGACGCTGGATACGCTGCGCACGATCGAGATCGCCGCGAATCTGTAAGGGCGCAGTTTTGCGCGCTCGAACTCCTGGCCGACATCGACGGCATTCGCCATGATCGCGACGAACATGCTGGCAAGCAACAGCCCGACGCTGAGGTCGCTGCGGAACAGGAAGACCAGCGGCGTGGTGGCGCAGAGGACGGCAACGGTGAGCGCGAAGGCGACCATCGCCGTGCCGCGAAAATCCACCTCGGCCGACATCGCCTGATAGCGCGACACCGACAGCTTGATCCAGGCGAAGAAGATCGCGCCCAGAATGCCGGCCAGGCTGATACCGACAACATAGACGCCGTACTCCGCCGGCGTCAGCAGCCGGGTGTAGGCCGTGACGGCGAAGAAGCCCACCGCCGCAGGCAGGATGTAGGCGACGAGATAAATCGAGAAATGGCGGTTCAGCATGCGAGCACGGGACCGGCAACGTTGTTGCGAGTGTGACGGCCGTTCATCAATTGGACCATGGCGGGGCGAACGAATTGCGCCGCAGCATCTCTCAAGAATGTCACATAAGTCTGGAGATCGGGCGGCGAATGCGGCTTTGAGGCCGCTTTCGCGGGTTAGCGTTAAATTTGCCCTTCCCTGGTGGGAGCACGACCACTGGAAAGGAACCGAGATTCGCAGATAGCAAAGTTAACCCAACGAGGGGAAACCCCGGCGTTGCAAGGCGCCGCTTGGTACGATGGCGCGTTGGCTCGACAAGGAACGCCGTGACCAGGCTCGACAGACGCGAATTTCTCCTCGGCAGCGCCGCAGCACTCGCGGCAGCCGCATCGGCGTCCGCAGCGCCGGCGTCGAAACTGGCGCAGCGCCGTCCGGGTTTCGGTGCCGCGGCCACGCTCTGGGATCTGCAAGCCGATCCCAGGCTCGGCGAAGCCATCAGCACCTATTGCACGCAGGTGGTTCCGGTGCTCGAGCTGAAATGGCCGATGCTGCGTCCGGACGCGCACACCTTTGCCTTCGAACGCGCCGACGCGATCCTGGATTTCGCGCGGCAGAACGACCTGACGATGCGCGGCCACGCGCTCGCTTGGTATCACGACATTCCGGACTGGACCAAGCAGATCATGGATGCCAAGGGCGTCGAGCGCGCCTATCTCGACCACATCGGCACCGTCGTCTCCTATTACAAGGACAAGCTGACGTCGTGGGACGTCGTCAACGAGCCGATTCCGGACAATCCACGCAGTCCAAGAGACCGGCGCGATTCGTTCTGGACGCAGCACCTGGGCAATCGCTGGATTCCGCTGGCGTTCCGCACGGCGGCCGCGGCCGACCCCTTCGTCAAGCTCGCGATCAACGAATACGACATCGAGTCGGCAAAGGACACGTTCATTGCGAAGCGCGCGGCCTACCGCAATCTCATCATGGACCTGCTCGACCAGGGCGTGCCGTTGCATGCCGTGGGACTGCAATCGCATCTGCATGCCGAACTCGAGATCGACACCCATGGGGTCGCCGAGTTCGTCACCGAGCTGCGCGCCTGGGGCCTCGAGGTGTACGTCACCGAACTCGATGTCGACGACCAGAAGCTGACGGGGACGCCGGCGGAGCGCGATGCCATCGTCGCCAAGCGCGTCGACGATCTCCTGAGCGCGATCTCGACCAGCGGACCAGTGCGCTCGATCCTGACCTGGGGCCTCTCGGACCGCTACAGCTGGATCAACGGCACCTTTGCGCGGGCGGACAAGCAGCCGAACCGTCCCTTGCCGCTCGACGGCGAGTTCAAGCCGAAGCCGTTCATGAACGTGATCAGTAAGTTCACGAAGGACGCGTGAAGGCGCCGGGTCTCAGCGCGTCTTCGGAGCCTCGAACTGAACCTCGTCCCCCATGTCCTCCGGAGACAGGCTCGGACTGCGACGGTCGCGCGAGCTGAGGCGGAACACGCCGCGGATGTCGTCGATCGAGGTCGACGAATAGGACTGGATGCACAGCGCCACCTGGTCGGGCGAAGCGGCGCGCATCATCGATTCGATAGCCGGGCGGTCGAGGCGGGTGTCATCCCAATGCGAGACCGCGATGCTGTCCTCGGTGACCCGATGGGTGGCCAGATGCGCGGGCGCGTTCGCGACGAAATGGCCGTACATGAGATATTCCGAGAACTTCTTCCTCCGGCACAGTGCCAGAACCCAGTTCAATCCCGTCGCCGACTTGATCGCGTCGGTCATCGCACGCGCGGTGTCCTTGTCCCAGACCAGCGCGTTGCCGACATAGTCGTCGGCGGGGAAGGACCGGTCCTTGATGCCAAGGAGCTGATCAACGGTGCGGAGCCACAGGACATGCAAGGGGTGGGCGGCGTCGATCCCGTTGCGCGTGACGAACAGCGGCGTCTTCTCGGCGCCGGCATACTGGCCGACGTCGAATTCGCGGAAGAACAGATTGTCCGAATCCAGGATGCAGACGCGCTGTTCGGGCACGTTGAGGACGCCGGCGATCTTGAGGATCTGCTGGATATGCCAGCCATGAACGGGCGACGACAGCAGCGACAGCCAGACGCGCCGTTTGCTGATGAACTGGAGAGCCGGCGGCAGCGCCCACAGCCATTTCGGCAAATAGCGGGAGGCCGGAACGATGACGCGCTTGTCGGAAGCGAACCGCGCGAACAGCGGCAGATCCTCATCGTTAACGAGAACATAATGCCGCGTGTAGCCCGTCAACCAGGTGTCGATGCTCTCGCTGAGCAGCGAAAAGCGCTCGATATCCTTGGCGTAGCTGGCGGTCAGCAGGGCAACGGAATGCATGGCGCGCTCGTATGGCGATCAGGCCGCAGTCATAGCGGCGCCGAGACGCGTTGGATACTTACATTCGCAATCAAGGTAAAATGAAACGAAGCATTAGCCATCCGACGGCAGCCCCTGCTCGATGCAGCGAAAGCGCTCGGCGGCCATTCGCTGCTGGCGGGCCAGGCGATGGCGCGCGTCGCTCGGGCGCTCGGCGTGTCGCTGCCGATCAAGACCATCTTCGAGGCACCGACGATCGACGAGATTGCCCGACGGGTCGACGAGGCCGTCGCGGCAAAGCCACACAAGCCGGCCGCAAGTCTAGCGAGGCTGGCTGGAGCGAGCCTGATCGAAAGCAGCCCTCCCACGCTTTCGATCGCGCAGGAGCAGATGCTGCGGATCGAGCAGAATCTTCAGGGACTGCCGCTGTTCAACCTGCGTTTCGCCTTCCGTCTCCAGGGGCCGCTCAATCTGGCCGCCCTGGCGCAGGCGATCGACGACATCGTGCGCCGGCACGAATCGCTGCGGACCCATTTCGGCTGGAGCGGCGGGGAGCCCATCAGCCGCGTCGCCGCGCCCGGCGCCCTCGACCGTGTCCTGACCGTCGAGACGATCGGCGACGGTCAGCCCCACAACAACAAGCGGCGCACGGCGCTGGAGCTCCGCAAGATCAATCTCCTGATCGAACAGGAGACCTATGTCCCGATCGACACCACCCGCGCGCCGCTGCTGCGCCCCCGGCTGTTGCGACTCCACGATTGCGATCACGTGTTGCTGCTGACGCTGCACCACGCCGTCGTCGATGGCTGGTCGATCGGCGTGCTGTTCGAGCAGGAAGGGGTCAATCCAGCCTCGCTGCTCCGGGTCTACTTCACCCTGCAAAATTCGCTGCGCCAGCCGCTCGATCTGCCTGACCTCACGACAGGATCGATCGGCAACGTCGCCCGCGAAGGCCAGCCGGTGCTGCCGATCGACCAGACCTGGCTGTGCTGATGCTCAAGGAGCGGCCGACGGGAATCACCGGTTCATGCAATTACAAGAGCGAGCTGCTCGACGGCGCTACCGTCGGCCAGTGGATGGAGGATCTCGTCGCGGCGCCACTCGGCCGATTGCTCAATCGCAGGGCGGCATGACCGGCCGCAGAGCACGTGCGAATACGGGGTCACTCGTCAAAGCTGTGAATGACCAAGTTGCATCTTGATTCTTTGGCGCCATCGCGCAAGATTATTCTCGCGTTTTGATTTGGACGAATATTTCAACCGGGGAGTTCGTTATGGGTTTCATCAAATTTACCAAAGGCACCTCGTTGAGCGACAAGGACCGCAAGGCCCTGCAGTAGTTGCTCGCCGCCGAGAAGAAGAAGCTGCAGTCCGCGCTGAAGGACGTCGACGCCAGCATTTCGATGTTGGGCGGCTCCAAGAAGTCCAAGAAGAAGAAGACGTAAGACTCGTCGGCCGGGACGCTGTACGAATCTTCAGGCTTCAGTTTTCGGGCTTCAGTTTTCAGATTTGGCCGCTCGCGTGTCGAGTTGGGGTCTCGCACAAGCTTGCGCCCGTAAACCGGCCAGCAATCGACAAGGATTCGCCCGAGTGGACTGCTAGAAGCGGTCCGCTTAGTGGATTCTTTCTCAGTTGATTCTTCCGTCATGGCAGGGGATTTGGCCCCGGCCTGACGCCATGGGCCCAATTGATGGCAGACGACAGAATTGAACTGTTTGTCGGACTGATCGAGACTTTTGACGCGCCGGATGCGGTTGATACCTGCCGGCGCCTGCTTTCGGTCGACGAACGGGTACGTGCCGACCGCTTCGTGTTCGAGCGGCACCAGCGACAGTATATTTTCGCGCACGCGATGTTGCGCCTTGCGCTCTCGCACGTCGCACCTGAGGTCGCACCGACCGACTGGTCATTTGCGCCCGGGCGTTACGGGCGGCCGTTTGTCGTATCGCCCAAGACCTCGAGCGCGCTGCATTTCAGCCTGTCGCACGCCGACGGCTGCGTCGCCTGCGTCGTGTCAGGGCATGAGACCGTCGGCGTCGACGTCGAGACCGTGTCGCGTCGAGTGGCGCCGCTGTCGACTGCGCTTCGGTTCTTCGCGCCGGAAGAGGTTGAAACGCTACGCGGGCTGCCGGAGCCCGCTGCGACCGAGCGCTTCTTCGACTACTGGACGCTGAAAGAAGCCTATCTGAAGGCCAGGGGTTTCGGCCTCAATTTGCCGCTCGACGCTTTCGCGATGCAAGTATCGCGCGAAGCCATCGAGATCAGCTTCACGCCCGATATCGCCGATGATCCGCACGGGTGGCGATTTCAGCTGATCTCGCCGTCGCCCTCGCATCGTCTCGCGATCGCCGACGGCTCCCGCGCCACCGGCGGCCTTCCCATCACCCGCAATGCATGGCCGCTGCAGGAGGCGGCTGAATGACGCCGTGGCGGCTGCGCGTCTTTCCCGCGATTTCGCGCAACCGCGCCCCCAAGAAATATATCGGCGAGTTGATGCGGGTGGCGCAGTTCGCCGACCGTAACGGCTTCGAAGGCATCCTGCTGTTCGAAGGCAACGACGTGTTCGTCGAGCCCTGGGCGATGGCCCAGCACATCATCGGCGAGACGACGAGGTCCTCACCGCTGATCGCGGTCAATCCGGTCTACATGCACCCGTTCACGGCGGCAAAATTCGTCTCGTCCTTCGCAGCTCCACGGCCGCAAGGTCTATCTCAACATGATCACGGGGACGGCGGTCAGCGATTTGCAGGGGCTCGGCGACGAGCTGTCGCATGCGGAATTTCTGGTCGCGGGCCAGTCCGAGCCGGCACGGCGCGTAGCGAAGGAGACCGGCTGCATTCAAGATGCAGATGCTGCCACCCGATCTCGACCGCGACCTCGATGCGCCGGGGGTAAATTTTGGAATCTTCGCCCGCGAGGGACGCGACGAGGCACGGCAGGCCGCAAAGGCGCGTTTCCGCGATAATGCCGATGATCGCGAGCTGCTCGTGCTCACCGTGGAGAACAGCGATTCCGTGTGGAAACGGCGCCTCCACGAGAGGCCAGAGCGGCGAGCTCGCGGACAATGGCTATTGGCTGCTTCCGTTCCTGACCTTCCAGGCCGACTGCCCCTACCTCGTCGGCAGCTACGCGGAGATCGGCGCGAAGCTGAAGGAATTTGCCGCGAAGGGGCTGACCACGATCATGCTCGACATGGTCGCGGACGAGACCGAGATACAGCACGTCTGCAAGGCGGTCACGGCAAGCGGGATGTTTTGAGTTGTGGATGAAGTCGACCTATCCATCCACATCGTCATTGCGCGCGTAGCGAAGCAATCCGGAGTCCCTCCGCGGAAAGATTCTGGATTGCTTCGATACGCGCGCAACGACGGAGAATGATGGGCTACTCGGCGAAAATCACCGCGCCTCTTCGAATCCCGCCAGCACCGAGGTCAGGTTCGCGCCGAGGATATCCGAGAGGTAGCCGCCCTCCTGCACGAACACGGTCGGCAGGCCCATCTTTGCGATGGCCTGGCCGATGCGGCGGAAGCCGGGCGTGGTGACGGCGAGCCCCTTCAGCGGATCGTGCTCGGAGGCGTCGAGGCCGAGCGCGATGACGAGGGCGCCGGGCGCAAAGGATTCGATCACCTTGCGTGCGACCTCCATCGCCTGGATGTAGCCGTCATCGCCGGTGCCGATCGCCAGGGGGATGTTGAGATTGGCGCCGAGGCCGGGACCTTCGCCGCGCTCATGCGCGTACCCCCACACGTAAGGATAATACGCGACGGGATCGGCATGGATCGAAACGGTGTAGACATCGGGCCGCGCGTAGAAGATTCCTTGCGTTCCGTTGCCGTGATGGACGTCGACGTCGAGGATCACGACACGCTCGTGCTTCTGCCGCAGATGCGCCGCCGCGATCGCGCTGTTGTTGAGGAAGCAGAAGCCCCCGGCCATGTCGCGATAGGCGTGATGGCCGGGCGGCCGGCAGAGCGCATAGGTCGCATCCTCGCCGTCCATCACCATCTGTGCCGCGGTGACCGCGACGTCGGTCGCAGCGCAGGCCGCGGCCCAGGTGCCCGGGCCGATCGGCGCCGCAGTGTCGGCGGTGTGCCAGCCGAGCTTGCCGGTGATATGGGTGGGGTAAGTCGCGGCATGGCGCACCGGATGGATATTGCCGATCATCTCCGGGCCGGAATCGCCGAGCGCGGTCCAGGCCTCCCAGGCCTCACTCAGGAACGACAAATATTCCGGACTGTGGATGCGCGCACGCGGCCCCTGCCCGAATGTGGTTGGCTCGACCAGTTGGTGCTTGCCGTCCTTGAGCCCTTTGAGCAGGCGGTCGGCACGCTCGGGCTGCTCGGTGGTGCGCTTGACGACACCGCGAACGAGGAAGAATTGCGGATCGTGGCTGCGATGCAGCTCGGTATGGACGGCTTTCACTCGAACACTCCGTGGTCGCTTTGAGGGTGCCACAGATGTCTAAATCCCCGCGGCGGCGAGATGCAAGCAAGAAGAATGCCGCCCCTGTCGCACCGCCCTGCGCCTGAAGCAGATCGCTCGTGAAGCTCAGCAACGCCCGCGCTGGAGGCAGTGCTCGCGACCCTGCTGGTCGGTGCGGAAGGACTCGACGAAGCCGCCCTGACGCTGGGTGACGAAGATCGTCTTGCCGTCGTGGCCTCCGAAGGCAAGATTGGTCGGCTCCTTGGCCCTCAGCGCGATCTCCCGCTCGACCGCGCCATTGGCCTTCATCAACGTGATCGTGCCCTTGAGGATGCGCGCGACATAGAGGCGGCCGGCCATGTCGGTGCGCAGGCCGTCGACGGTGTCGGGCTGAAACGCCTTGACGAGTTTTGGACTGGTGAGTTCGTTGCCGCCGACCATGTAGGACCAGATCTGACCGCTGCTGGATTCCCCGACATAGAGCGTCTTGTCATCGGGGCTGAGATCGATGCCGTTGGTGGTGCCCATCGCGCGCGGCGCCGACATGAGCTGTCCCTGCACCGTTCCGTCGGCTCCCTTCGCGATGCGCCAGATATGGCCTTCGCGACCTTTCCAGTTCGGATCGCTCGCGTAGATCGTGCCGTCACGGGCGATGGTGATGTCGTTGGGCTGGTTCATCTCGTCGGAGTGAAACCAGATGGCGGGCTCGGTCGATCCCTTCGGGATCGCGAAGATGTTGTGCTTCTTGTAGTCGGCGATGAACATGGTGCCGTCGCGCGCGAAGCGGATGGCGTTGCCGACGCTGCCCTCGGGCAGTGCCGTGAACGGCTCGGACGCTGCGCCGCCGACAGGCAGCTTGCCGATGGTGCCGGGCTTGCCGAAATTGACGACGAAGAGATTGCCGTCGAGATCGGCGGCCGGCCCTTCGATGCCAAAGGTGTATTCGCCTGACGGCGTCACCTGCACGCTTTCGAACAGTTTCGTTTCCGCTCGTGCGGGCGCCGTCGCAAGGACGAGAACAACGCTACTGCACAGGCACCAGAAATTCCTGCCGGATGTAATAGCCATCGCCGTCGCTGCACTCGCCATTCAGATAGGGATCGGCCGGCCGGAAGAAGCGGCTGAAGCCGGGTTTGTCTACAGCGTTCCTTTGTGTCACGACGACGACCTTGGCGGCCGGTATTTCGCCGCATTCCTTGTTGGTTTTGCCAAAGAACTTGCGCTGCGGCGGGCCGGATTTGGTCCGCATCCGGATGCCTGGAACCATTTTTGACACCAGCAGATCCGCCGTATCGAGCAGGCGCGTGTAACCAGGCTCGGCCTTCGGCAGGCCTTCGCCACCCGGCGGCATCAGCTTCTCCGCGCCTAACCCACGAAGCCGCGTGCGCAACTTGCCGGAGTCGGGATCACCAGGATAGATCCAGCCATCCTGCGACAGCATGAAGCGAAGCACCGTCGCGTCCTTCTGAGCGTCAGATTGGCCCGGCTTCAAGCCGAAATCCGAGTGACAGCCGACGCAATGTTTTTCGACGAGGCCCTTGCGCAAGCTGGTGAGCCGGGCGCTGTTCTGAGCATCCCTGGCCACGAAGGCCGCGAGCTGGTCGATCAGCGCCTGGCTCCGCATGTCGCAGGGCAACGGCGGCGGCGCGTCGCCCGCGGTGCGGTCGATCCGGATCACGGTCTGGTTCTTGTCCTCGACCAGCCAGATTGCGCCGTCCTCCGCGACCGTCATGCCGACCGGGGCGCCCTGCGGCCGCACGCCGTTGACGCGGTGCCAGCCTGCGATCAGCTCCTCGAACGGCGCGGCGGCGACGTCGCCGGCCTCGGTCTGAAAGCTGTGGGTCGGATCGGCCGCGCAGCTGACATGGTAGCGCACCGGCGCCGGGGCGGGCTTCGGGAAACCGTGGTCGTCGACGTCATAGACGATGACGCGGCTGCCGGTCGGGCGATAGCCGTGCAGGCCGACCAGCAGCTTGCCCTCGAGCTCCGGAAATTTCGCACCGTGATAATAGAGCATCGCGAGCGGCGCGCCGTGCGGCGGCAGCAGCGAGAACGGCGCCTTGTAGAGAGCGTTGGCGGTGCACAGCGATTTGTAGATCCCCGACTGCAATACGATCCTGAATTCGGGGCTCGGCGTCGACAGATCGTAGCAATAGGGCCAGCCGTAATGCCTGCCCTGCTCGATCGCGTTGATCTCCTCGTTCGGCTTGAAAATGTCAGGCAGGTCGCGACCGTTCTCGCCTTGCAGGAAGGCATAGCCCGCATCGGGAAAGTTCGGGTGCAGCGCCAGCGCCATAGAGTTGCGCAGGCCCCGCGCATAGACGCCGTGCGGCGGGTCGGGTTCGCCAGGCTTCAACGCCGGGAAGATACCGCCCGGGGGCGGCGTGAACAGCCAGATCGACGCCATCGCGGAAGCGCCCTCGGCCGCCGCGCAAGGTCTCGTGATCGGCGCCGGCGTGATGCAGTCGTCGCTGTGCGAGCCGACATTGACGAACAGCCGGCCGTTCCTGTCGAACACAAACTGCTTGAGCGGGTGCGCGCTCTCGTCGACCCTGGCGCCGTCGGGCAATGTGATCCGGCGGCCCGGCATGTGACGGACGATGGTCTCGACCGTGTCGCGCGGATTGTCGGCGAGCGGATCGAACCGGAAGATCGTCTCCGCGCTCGAGGCATAGAGCTTCTTGTCCGGGCCGATCACGAGACCGAACGGATATTCGATTGCAGTCAGCAGCTCCTTGAACCGCTGTCCGTGGGGCGCGCGCGGGTCGAGCAACAGCAGCCGACCATCGGTATGGCCCCAGCCCGCCATGTCGGCGACCACGAACAGGTCACGACCGGGCACCTGGACGATCGAGCGCGGGAATTTCAGCCGATCCTCCTCGCTGGCGACGAGGCCCGCACAAAATCCCGCCTTCATGTCGATCTGGATTTTTGGAAAAGCCAGATCGGCACTGCCGCAGGTCTCCGTGCCGATGGCATAGCCGCTCTTGCGGACCGGTTCTGATGAGCCTACCGAGGTCAGGGTCAGGAGGACCACCAAGGCGACCGCGCACGCGCGCATGCTTCGGCTTTCACGCCAAAATGTGAGGTGGTTCACGGCGCCTCCCGGACTTTCCGTCCAGGGTTGTTCCATGCCGTGGGAATGCCGTCCAGTTGATCAACACCCCCTTGTGATCAAACCAGCAGGGGGCTTGGCGCCGACCAATCTCCGTAGATTCCCTTACCGGGCTCGACCCGAATGTTTCGCGAAGGCTTGGAATGGTATCGGTTTGCCGTCCCAATCGCTCCCAATAGGAGACGCATATGGTCCAGGTCTATTTTCACTGCTCCAATACCGAGGGCACGCTGATCGATCGCAGCGGCACAGCGGTGACCAACCTGACCGAGGCGCGCGACCGTGCCGCCCAGATCATGAACGCGATGATCCTGACGCCCGGCGCTGAGGATTGGCGCGACTGGGTGATCCATGTCAGCGGCTCCGACGGCGAGGAGATCTTCGATCTCCCCTTCACTGCCATGCTCGGCAAGCCGCACTGAGGTGATGCCATGTTGCTCGCGTCACTGATCCTGCTCCGCCAGCCCCTGAACTTCATCGCCAGCAAATGGCTGACGCTGATCCGGATCGCGGGCAATCCCTACCGGCCCGAGCTCCACTACATGCGCGGGCCTGGCCCGAAATGGCACGCCAAGTATCAGGCCAGCCGGCTGGATCGCGCGCGCTGAGCCCTGTAGCTTCCGCTTCCCACTGATCGGTCTCTCAACTCATGATGCCCGGGCGTAGCCGTCCGAAGGACGGCGTCGCTTCCGCTCGCCTATGCCCCGGGCACTCTCGCGTTGGCGCCTCCCTCGCCTGTTTCACACCAGCCATGCCGCCTCGCCCTTTCGATGTTCTCGGTGGGGGCGATGTGCCATTCTTCGCGGAGCTCAGCGCAACGAAGCCAAACCGAAGACAGCACACAGACATCATCATGCCGCACCAGTTCAGCCACACCCAAACCGTCCGCAAGCCCGCCGTCACATCCAGAGGCGGCATCGTCGCCGCACAGTCCCGGCGGGCGGCCGAAGTGGGGGCGCAAGTGCTGGCGGCGGGCGGCGACTGCGTGGATGCGATCGTCGCTACCACCTTCGCGCTGAACGTGCTGGAGCCCTGGAACAGCGGCATGGGCGGCGGCGGCGCGATGGTGCTCTACCGTGCCGCGGAAAATCGCTACGAGGTGATCGACTACGGCATGTGCGCGCCGCAAGGCCTGCGCGCCGCCGACTATCCGCTCAGCGGCGAAGGCGCGGCTTCCGATCTGTTTCCCTGGCAGCGGGTCAAGGACGACCGCAACATCCACGGCCCCGGCGCGATCGCCGTGCCCGGCGTCGTCGCCGGCATGGAGGAGGCGCATCACCGCCATGCCAGGCTGCCGTGGAAAGATCTGGTCGCGCCGGCCGCGGCCCTCGCCGGCGAAGGCCTGCTGGTCGACTGGTGGACCACGCTGACGATCGCGGCATCGGCGGCCGATCTTCGGCGCTATCCCGCGAGCGCGACAACGTTCCTGAAGGACGGCCTTCCTCCAAGCGCGCCATGGGGCATCAAGTCCGAGACGCGGCTGCCGCTGGATGCGCTGAAGGCGACGTTGTCGCATCTTGCGGCCGCCGGTCCGCGCGATTTCTACCAAGGCGATCTCGCCAGGAGCATCGCATCCGACATCAACGCCGACGGCGGCGCGCTGTCGGTGGAGGACCTCGCCGCGTTCCGAGCCCATCCGCGCGAGCCGCTCGCGATCCCCTATCGCGGCGGCAAGGTGTTTGCGACGCCGGAGCTCACGGCCGGGCCGACGATGGCGCATGCGCTGCGCCTGTTGCAACAGAACCTGAAGCCGGGACGCGCGCCCGATGCGGCCGCCTACGCCGAATATGCCGCCGCGCTGCAATCGGCCTATCGCGAGCGGCTCAAGGACATGGGCGATGCCGACGGCAAGCGCTCGCTCGGCGCGGACTATCTGGCGCCCGCCTGCACCACGCACTTCTCCGTGGTCGACCGCCACGGCAACATCGCGGCGGTGACGCAGACGCTGCTGTCATCCTTCGGCTCGAAATACGTCACGCCGCACACCGGCATCGCCATGAACAACGGCATCATGTGGTTCGACCCGACGCCGGGCACCACCAACTCGCTCGCCCCTGGCAAGCGCTGCCTCACCAATTACACGCCCGTCATCGCCGAGACCAGGGACGGCAGACGGCTCGCGGTCGGCGCCTCCGGCGGTCGCCGCATCCTGCCCTCGGTGATGCAGATCGTGTCGTTTGCGATGGATTTCGGCATGGATCTCGATGCCGCGATCCACCAACCGCGGATCGACGCCAGCGAAGGCGCGATCGTGATCGGCGATACCAGGTTGCCGGCGGACACACGTGAGACGCTCGCGGCGCGATTCGACTATGAGGAAGCGCGGGTGCAGTCCTTGCCGCAGAAGTTCGCCTGCCCGAGCGTCGTGATGCGCGACGGCGACACCAATTCCGGCGCGGTCGAGATCTTCCAGCCCTGGGCCGACGCGGTGGCGGAGGGCTGAGCTTAGATCCCCAGCCGGTCCCGCACCCGGCCCGCGATCACTGCCGTCGTCACGCCCACCGGCCAGAATGCGTGCATCGGGATCGGCTTGATGCCGGTGACGGGCATGTCGATCTCGGCCTTGGCGCCGCCGATCAGACGCCGCGCGAGCTGCGCGCCCATCGCGGTCGAGAGCGCGACGCCGCGGCCGTTGCAACCGAGCGAGATCAGGAGGTTGTCCGCGGGCTCGTGCACATGCGGGTAATGATCCGCGGTGATGGCGAGCCGGCTGTTCCAGCCATGGGTCCAGGCAACGCCCTTGAGCTGCGGCCACAGCCGTTCGGCGTATCGCATGAGATAGGCGACGTCGGTGGGCGAACTGATCCAGCGCATCGGGCCGCGGCCGCCCATCAAGAGGCGGTTCTGCTGATCGATGCGGTAATAGACGGTGATGTGGCCGCTCTCGTAAAGGACGGGACGCGTCGGCATGATCGAACGCGCGACGTCGTCCGAGAGCGGCGCGGTGGCAGCGATCGAAGAGAACACCGGCACAATGGTGCGGCGGAGCGCCGGCCAGAGATCGTCCGTAAAACCGTTGGTCGCGAGCAGCACCTTTTCGGCATGCACCACCGCACGCGGAGTCTCGATGCGCCAGCGGCTGCCCTCGCGACGGAGCGACAGCGCCGGCGTCTCACCATGCACCTTCGCGCCTGCCGAGATCGCAGCACGCGCGAGGCCGCGGGCATAGCTGAGGGGATGCAGGTCGCCGCCCCGGGTATCGAACATGGCGCCGGTGTAACGATCCGTGCCGGTCATCTCGCGCAATTGCTCGCGATTGAGGTACGTCACCGGCATGCCACGGGCGATACACTGTTCTGCGGTTGTCTTGATCGCCGCGGCGCTGGACTCGTTATAGGCCGCGCGCAGCGTACCGTTCTGCCGCGCCTCGCACGGGATCTGGTAGCGGCGGATCAAATCATGCGTGAAATTCGTCGTGCCGTAGGAGAAGTCGATCATGCGGCGGCCGAGCTCAGTGCCGAAATCCGCCTCGATCTGATCTGGGTCGTGCTTCAAGCCGGGATTGGTGTGGCCGCCATTATTGCCGGATGCGCCCCAGCCCGGCTCCTGCGCCTCCAGCACCAGCGCCTCGACGCCCTGCTCCGCCAGATGCAACGCGGTGGACAGACCTGTGTAGCCACCGCCGATGATGGCGACCGAGACCGTCTTGTCGGCGTCGAGTGGCGGCGTGGCCACCGGCGCGACGGCGGTGTCGGCATAGAGAGACGGCGGCAGAGGCAGGCGCGTGGTCATGGCGAGACCGATCAGAGCGGATGCAGCACGCGGCGCAGAAAATCCTGCGTCCGCGCATGCTGCGGTTGGTTGAGCACCGATTTTGCCGGTCCCTGCTCGACGATGACGCCGCCGTCGATGAACAGCACGCGGTCGGCGACGTCGCGGGCAAAGCCCATCTCGTGGGTGACGACGACCATCGTCATGCCATCGTCGGCGAGCTTGCGCATCACGCCGAGAACGTCGCCGACCAATTCAGGATCGAGCGCCGAGGTCGGTTCGTCGAACAGGATGGCCTTGGGCTGCATCGCCAGCGCCCGTGCGATCGCGACGCGTTGCTGCTGGCCGCCGGAGAGCTGCGGCGGATGTTCGTTGGCTTTCTCGGCAAGGCCCACCTGGGCGAGCAGCGCGCGGCCACGCTCGAATGCGGCAGCGCGCGGCTCCTTCTTCACATAGAGCGGACCTTCGACGACGTTCTCCAGCACGGTCCGGTGCGGAAACAGGTTGAAGCGCTGGAACACCATCGAGACCTGGGTGCGGACTTGCACGATCGACGGCGCGTCGCGGTCGACCTTCAATCCCTCGACGCTGATCTCGCCGCGGTCATAGCTTTCGAGACCATTGATACAGCGCAAGATGGTGGACTTGCCGGAGCCGGAGGGGCCGACGATGCAGACCACCTCGCCCTTCTGGACGGACGCCGTGATGCCCTTGAGCACCTCGTTCTCGCCAAAGCTCTTGTGGACGTCGGTCAGCTCGATCATTTCTTGCCGGCCCGCTTCTCGAAGTGGCGGACCAGCAGGATCAGCGGAATGCTCATGGTGAGATACATCAGCGCAACCATCGTAAACACGTTGGTGTTCTTGAAGGTCGAGGACGCGATCAGCTTGCCTTGCAACGCGAGCTCGGCGACCGTGATGGTCGAGGCCTGCGAGGAATCCTTCAGCATCATGATCATGACGTTGCCGTAGGGCGGCAGCACGATACGCACCGCCTGCGGCAGCACGACGCGACGCATGGTCAGCCACCAGCCCATGCCGATCGATTGCGCCGCCTCGATCTGCCCCTTGTCGATGGCCTCGATGCCGGCGCGAAAATTCTCTGCCTGATAGGCCGAGTAGGCGATGCCGAGCCCGAGGATCGCGGCCTGCAACGCGCTGAGCGTGACGCCGAGATCCGGCATCACGAAGTAGAGGTAGAACAACAGCACGATGATCGGAATGCCGCGGATCACATTGATCAGGCTGGCGCTGAGCAGCGACAGGGCGCGGATGCCGGAGACCCGCATCATCGCCCAGACCAGGCCAAGCACCGTCGAAAGCAGCAGCGAGCCGATGGTGACGACGATCGTCAGCACGACGCCGCTCATCAGGATCGGGAAGAATTCGGCCGCGTCGTGCCAGAAGCCTTTCATCGATCAGCCTTCATCGATCGGCCTCTCGCGATCAACCTTGCGCCTTCAGACCCCATTTATCGAGGATCTTGTCGACAGTGCCGTTGGCCTTCAGCTTGGCGAGCGAGGCGTTGATCTTGCCGAGCAGCGCGGTCTCGCCCTTGCGCACGCCGATGCCGACCGAACCGACGGTGACGGGCTTATAGCCGTCGACCAGACGCACCTCGGGGAAGCCGCCCTGCTTCAGATTGTAGGCGAGGATCGGATAGTCGGCGTAACCGGCCTTGAGGCGGCCGGTGTTCACGTCGCGCAGGATGTCGGGAATGGTATCGTAGGCCTTGACGTCCGCAAACAGGCCGGACTTCTTCAGCGCATCGACGAAGGCGGTGCCGACCTGGGCGCCGACGGTCTCGCCCTTGAGATCGTCCTGGGTGGCGTAGGCCTTGGCATCGCTCTTCGGCACTACGAGGCCTTCGCCATAAGTGTAGATCGGGTCGGAGAAGTCGACGACCTCCTTGCGCGGCGCGGTGATGAACATCGCGGCCGCGATGATGTCGATCTTGCTCGATGTCAGCGACGGGATCAGCGCCGAGAACTGCATCGGCTCGATCTGCACGTTGAAGCCGGCATCCTTGCCCACTTCAGTGACGAGATCGACCATGATGCCCTGGATGGAATTGGTCTTGGTGTCGAGGAAGGTGAAGGGAATGCCTGTCGGCGTCGAGCCGACCTTCAGCACTTGCTGCGCCGAAGCCGGCGCTGCTGCGGCAATCGCGAGTGCCGCTACCGCGGCCAGACCAAAACGCTTCATCGCATCCCCCTTGGGTCCGGCCGATGGCGGCGCTCGCGGATCTCGTCATCGCAGACGTTGCGGGCCAAGCCGTTTCGGCCTATTTTCACCAATATGAAAATTTGGTCACACTTTCACGGCAGTTGCAAGCGGTTTTCATGGACATGAAGGAAGCGGTTTGACGTGAGCGGTGGCAAAAGAATGCGCAGACCGGCCGCCGCAAAGCCGGTGAAGAAGGTGCAGATGAAGGCGAAGGTGAAAGCCAACGCCAGCACCAAGGCTATCGCCAAAGCGGCCGAGCCGGCAATGGATGTCGCGGTTGGCCGCCGCATTCGCGATCTCAGGCGGATCAGGCAATTCTCGCTCGAGACGGTCGCTTCGCGCACGGAGCTGTCGATCGGCTTTCTCAGCCAGATCGAGCGCGGCCTGTCGTCGCCGTCGCTGCGCGTGCTGGCCACGCTCGCCGACGTGCTCGGCGTCGGCATCGCCGCGCTGTTCGGCGCGAGCCCGAACGCCGACGGTGCATCCGACCAAATCGTCACGCGCGGGCTTCAGCGGCCCGAGCTGAAGCTCTGGCGCACCGGCGTGTCGAAGCAATTGCTGAGCCCCGCCAGCGCCGACAACCGCCTCAACCTGTTCCTGGTACATCTGGAGCCCGGCGGCTCCACCGGCGACGAACTCTACACGCATGACGGCGAAGAGGCCGGCCTTGTGCTCGAAGGCGAGATGATGCTGACAGTGGACAGCGAGACATGGTCGCTGAAGGCCGGCGACAGTTTTCGGTTTGCAAGCCGAAGGCCGCACCGGTTCTCCAACCCGGCCGAGGATGCCAAGGCGGTGGTGCTGTGGGTGAATTGCGTGACGGGGACGGGGTAGCGCAGCCGTCATTGCGAACGAAGCGAAGCAATCCAGACTCTCACCGCGGAGACACTCTGGATTGCTTCGTCGCTTCGCTCCTCGCGATGACGGGAGGATAGAGACTTAGCCGAACCGATATTTGTACCGGTCCACTGTCAGCGCGCTCACATCAATGTCCGGCTTCTTGCCCGACAGCATGTCGGCGAGCACGCGGCCGGAGCCGCAGGACATGGTCCAGCCCAGCGTGCCGTGGCCGGTGTTGAGGTGAAGGTTGGCGTATTGCGTCGGGCCGATCACGGGCGGGCCGTCCGGGGTCATCGGGCGCAGGCCGCTCCAGAACGTCGCCTTGGAGAGATCGCCGCCGCGCGGGAACAGATCGGTCAGCGAGTGATCGAGCGTGGCGCGCCGCGCGTCGTAGAGCTGGCTCGAGAAGCCGGAGATTTCGGCGGTGCCGCCGACGCGGATGCGATTGCCGAGGCGCGTGATGGCGACTTTATAGCTCTCGTCCATCACAGTCGATTCCGGCGCACCGGAAGCGTCCTTGATCGGCACCGTGATCGAATAGCCCTTCACGGGATAGACCGGAAGCGAAATATCGAGCGGCGCGACCAGCCGCGACGACCAGCTTCCGAGCGCGAGCACGTAAGCGTCTGCCTGCAACATGCCGGCGCTGGTCGCGACGCCGCTGACGCGCGCACCGTCGGTGACGATGCGGTCGATGCCGGTGTTGAACATGAAGCGCACGCCGAGCGCTTCGGCATGCTTGGCCAGGGCCTGCGTGAACATGTGACAGTCGCCGGTCTCGTCCTGCGGCAAGCGCAGCCCGCCCGCGAACTTCTCCTTCACGCCCGCCAGCGCCGGCTCGGCCGCGATGCAGCCCTCGCGGCTCAGCACCTCGAACGGTACGCCGTACTCCTTGAGCACGGCGATGTCCTCTCCGGTGCCGTCGAGCTGGGCCTGGTAGCGGAACAGCTGCAAGGTGCCCTGCGAGCGCTCGTCATACTGGATGCCGATGTCGCGGCGCAGATCGCGCAGGCAATCGCGGCTATATTCCGCGATCGGAATCATCCGGCTCTTGTTGACCGCGTAACGTTCGCTGGTGCAGTTGCGCAGCATCTTGAGCAGCCAGACCCACATCGCGGGATCGAGCTTCGGCCGGATCACCAGCGGGCCGTGCTTCATCAGCAGCCATTTGAACGCCTTCACCGGTACGCCGGGACCAGCCCAGGGCGAGGAATAGCCGGGCGACACTTCGCCGGCATTGGCAAAGGAGGTCTCGAGCGCCGGCTCGGGCTGACGGTCGACAACCGTCACCTCATGGCCGGCACGCGCGAGGTAGTAGGCAGAGGTGACACCGATGACGCCGCTGCCGAGGATCAGAACTTTCACGCTTCGTCAAACTCCCGCGGCATCACGCTCGCCGCTGCAAGAGGGAACTCCGCAACGGCGAGAGCAATTATCAGGCCACCCGCTTGATGGCATCGCCGAGGATCGACACGATATCGTCGATGTGGCTCTTCTCGACGATGAGCGGAGGCGACAGCGCAAAGCTATCGCCGCTCATGCGGAAGTACAGCCCGCGATTGAAGCAGTCGACCATGACGTCGTAGCCACGCACGCCGACGGTGCCGTCACGCGGCGACAGTTCGACCGCGCCCATCAGGCCGCAATTGCGGATGTCGACGACGTTGGGCAGGCCCTTCAGCGAATGCAGCGCATCGCGCCAATATTCTGAGATCGACGCACCGCGCGTCAGCAGGCCTTCGTCCTTGTAGATGTCGAGCGTGGCGATGCCCGCGGCGCAGGCGACCGGATGGGCCGAATAGGTATAGCCGTGGAACAGCTCCATCGCGTTCTCGGGGCCGACCATCAGGCCGTCGTGAACCTTGCGGCTCGCAAACACGGCGCCGCAGGGAATGGTGCCGTTGGTGATGCCCTTAGCCGTCGTCATCATATCAGGCGTGACGCCGAAGAAGTTGGCGGCGAACGGCGTGCCGAGGCGGCCGAAGCCGGTGATGACCTCGTCGAAGATCAGGAGGATGCCGTGCTTGTCGCAGATCTCGCGCAGGCGCTGGAGATAGCCCTTCGGCGGCGGCAACACCGCGGTCGAGCCCGGCACCGGCTCGACGATGACGGCAGCAATGGTCTCGGCGCCGTGCAGGGCCACCAGCCGCTCGAGATCATCGGCGAGCTCGGCGCCATGCTCGGGCTGATCCTTGGCGAAGGCGTTGCGGGTGAGATCGTGGGTATGGCGGATGTGGTCGATGCCCGGCAGCAGGGTGGCGAAGGCGCGGCGGTTGGCGACCATGCCGCCGACCGAGGTGCCGCCGAAGCCGACGCCGTGATAGCCGCGCTCGCGGCCGATCAGGCGGGTGCGGCTCGCTTGGCCGTTGGCACGGTGATAGGCGAGCGCGATCTTCAGCGCGGTATCGACCGACTCGGAGCCGGAATTGGTGAAGAAGATGCGATCGAGGCCCTTCGGCGCGATCTCGGCCAGACGCTCGGCGAAGTCGAATGCCAGCGGATGGCCCATCTGGAACGACGGTGCGAAATCCAGCGTCATCAGCTGGCGCTCGACGGCAGCCGCGATCTGCTTGCGGCCGTGGCCGGCATTGACGCACCAGAGGCCGGCGGAGGCGTCGATCACCTTGCGGCCGTCGACGGTGGTGTAGTGCATGCCTTCGGCCGAGGAGAACAGGCGCGGCGCCTTCTTGAACTGCCGGTTGGCCGTGAACGGCATCCAGAACGAGTCGGTCTTGATGGTGTTCGGAATCTGATGAAGGGTCACGGGCCACGCTCCTTTGCTGACCTCGTACCAGAGGCACGGCTTGAAAAGCGCAACAAGTCCTTTTCTGACGGGCTGCAAGCCATTGATTTAACTGGGGCTGCCGGTCCATATTTGCGCGATCCGCAACACCTGCAACACGGGACAGGGACATGAGCGTCGATATCGGTGGACGGCTGCGATTCATCCGGGCGCGCCAGAAGCTGTCGCAGCGCGAACTTGCCAAACGCGCCGGCGTCACCAATTCGACGATTTCGCTGATCGAATCCAACCAGATGAACCCGTCGGTGGGGGCGCTCAAGCGCATCCTCGACGGCATTCCGATGGGGCTCGCCGAGTTCTTCGCGCTGGAGCCTGAGAGCCGGCGCAAGATCTTCTACCGCGGCGAAGAGCTGACCGAGGTCGGCAAGAAACCGATCTCGTATCGGCAAATAGGCGACAATCTGTTCGGTCGCAGCCTGCAGATCCTCAAGGAGCGCTACGAGCCCGGCAGCGACACCGGGCGCGTTCACCTCGTCCATGACGGCGAGGAAGGCGGCATCGTGATCTCGGGCAAGCTCGAAGTTACCGTCGAGGACGAGCGCCGCATCCTCAATCCGGGCGATGCCTACTACTTCGAGAGCCGTCGGCCGCATCGCTTCCGCTGCGTCGGAGGCAAGCCGTGCGAGGTGATCTCGGCCTGCACGCCGCCGACGTTTTGAAGTTATCCGCAATCCTACGGAGCCACCGGTATCCTACGGAGCTTGAGCCATCTCAATTTCCGCAGCCCGATCCTCTATATGTTTCGAGCCATAGCCAAGCAGCCTCCGCTTTCCGGAGCCGCTTCGTAACAGGGCTCGCTATGAAGATCACGCTCGCAAATGCAGAGGCCGCACTCGATGAAGTGCAGCGCGACAGCGACAGGCTCCATTCGGAGGAGCTGCGCAAGGCCATCGCGAACTACATCGAGGCGCAGCGAGAAGCGCTCAAGGCTCTTCGCAAGAAGCTGCACTAGCGCGCGGCGGAGCGAGAGGATCGTCCGCGCGCGGCCTCAAAGCTACGTCAGCAACTCCTCAATCCGGATCGGGAAGCGACGCACACGCACGCCCGTCGCATGCCAGACGGCGTTAGCGACCGCGCCCGCGCTGCCGGTGACGCCGATCTCGCCGACACCCTTGATGCCGAGCGCGTTCACGTACGGGTCGCGCTCATCGACCGTGATCACGTCGAGCGGCGGCACGTCGGCATTCACCGGGATATGGTACTCGCCGAGATTGGCGTTCATGATCCGGCCCGTGCGGCGGTCGGTGATGGCTTCCTCGTGCAAGGCGAAGGATAGGCCCCAGATCATGCCACCGAACAGTTGGCTCTGCACCATGCGCGGGTTGACGATGCGCCCCGCGGCGAAGGCGCCGACCATGCGGGTGACGCGGACCTGACCGAGTTCGGGATCGACCTTCACCTCCGCGAATACCGCGCCATGGGCGTGCATCGCATACTCCTCCATCGCGGCCGGATTCGGCGCGCCTGTGCCGCGCGCCTCGACCTCGGCGACGCCGGCACGCGCGAGAATCTCGGCGTAGCTTTCGCCGCGGCTCTCGTCGTCGCGCCGGATCAACCTGCCATCGCGCGCGATCACGCCGGCATTGCCGGCGCCGAACAGCGGAGAGCGCTCATCGCTGGCGGCGAGATCGGCGAGTTTTGCAATCACAGCGGCGCCTGCGCTGTGGATCGCGGCACCCGCGGTTGCCGTGTGTGCCGAGCCGCCGGCGATGCCGGCATCGGGCAGGTCGGACGTGCCGGCCTTGAACTCCAGGCGGTCGATATCGAGCCCCAGTTCGTCGGCCGCGATTTGGGCCAGCGCCGTCCAGGCGCCCTGCCCCATGTCATGCGCGCCGATCTCCATGGCACCGGAGCCGTCGCGGCGAAGCACGGCACGCGCTTCCGCCTGGAACATCAACGCCGGGAAGGTCGCGGTGCCCATGCCCCAGCCGACCAGAAGACCATCGTCGTCGCGCATCTGCCGCGGCTGGAGCGATCGCTTCGCCCAGCCGAAGCGCGCCGCGCCCTGCTCGTAGCACGCGCGCAATGCCTTGGACGAGAACGGCTTGCTGGTGATCGGCTCGACCTCGGCATAGTTCTTCAGACGAAAGGCAAGCGGATCGATGCCGCAGGCCCAAGCCATCTCGTCGATCGCGCTCTCCAGCGCGATCGAGCCGGTCGCCTCGCCGGGCGCGCGCATGAACAGCGGCGTGCCGGTGTTGACGCGCACGGCATCATGCGACGTGCGGATCGCGGGCGCCGCATAGAGCGTGTGCGAGGCATCGGCCGCGGGCTCGTAGAAATCATCAAACGTGCTCGACACGGTGCGCGCGTGGTGATCGAGCGCTGTCAGGCGCCCCTCGCCGTCGGTGCCGATGCGCAGCCGCTGCCGCGTCGGCGCGCGATGGCCGACCGGGCCGTACATCTGCTCACGGCGCAGCACCAGCTTGACCGGTTTGCCGACGAGCTTTGCCGCCATGATGCCGAGGACCGGAGGACCAGCCATGAGCCCCTTCGAGCCGAACCCGCCGCCGAGGAACGGACTGCGGATGTGGATCTTGTCGTGCGCGATGCCGAACAATTCGGCAACACGCGCCAGCGACAGCATGAGACCCTGGGTCGGCATGTCGATCTGCAGGTTGTCGCCATCCCATGCAGCCACGATCGCATGCGGCTCCATCGCATTGTGATATTGCGGCGGCGTTTCGTAAACCGCGTCGATCCGCTTCTCGGCCGACGCAAGTCCCGCCTCCACATCGCCGCGATGATTTTCCGTGGGGTTGCCGACGCCGACGACCGGCGGCACGAAGCTTTCACCCGCATCGAGCCCAATGAGCGCAGGCAGCGTCTCGTAGCGCGGCGCCAGCAGCGCCGCGCCTTCCGTCGCCGCCTCCAGCGTCTCGGCGATCACGACGGCGATCGGCTGGTTGGCGTAGCGGACCTCGTTGCTCTGCAAGACCTCCATCCGGAATACGAATGGATTGGTCTTGATCTCGGGGTCGATCGCGAGCTCAGGCTTGTGGTCTGGCGTCATGACATCGACGACGCCGGGGTGGCGCTTGGCAGCGGCAACATCGAGCGAGATCACGCGACCGCGCGAAATGCTGGAAACGGCCATCACCGCAAACAGCATGCCGGGCGAATGATTGTCGGCGGCGTAGGTCGCCTGGCCTTTGACCTTGAGCACCCCGTCGCGGCGGGTCAGCGGCTGGCCGATGTTCGAGCCGTGGCGCAGATGGGCGGGTGCGCTGGTGAGATTAAGCTCGGGCATGAATGGCTCCGGAGGTCGAGGCAAAGGGAGAGGCCGGCAGCGCGGGGATGCGCGCGGGCGTACCGGCGACGGCGAGGCTCAGCGCGCGCACGACGATGCGGCGCGCGAGCTCGATCTTGAAGGCGTTGTCGCCGGACGGTTTTGCGTCGGTGAGCGCGCGCGAGGCGGCTTCCTGGAAAGCGTCCACCGTGGGCGCGACGTTCCTGAGCACGTCCTCCGCAGCGCGGGCGCGCCACGGCTTTGCGGCGACACCGCCCAGCGCAAGCCGCGCCTCCGCGATCTTGCCATTCTCGATCCGCAGCGCAGCCGCAGCCGAGACGACGGCAAACGCGTAGGACGCCCTATCGCGGACCTTGAGATAGCGCGCATGCGCGGCAAAGCCGCGCGCAGCCGGCGGCAGGCGCACCGCGACGATGAGATCACCCGGTTCGAGCGCCGATTCACGCTCGGGCGTATCTCCGGGCAGCCGATGCAATTCGTCGAGCGCGATCTCGCGCCGCCCGTTCCTGCCCTCGATCTCGATGATGGCGTCAAGCGCGACCAGCGGTACGCAGAAGTCGGACGGATGCGTGGCGATGCAGTTTTCGCTCCAGCCGAGCACGGCGTGGGTGCGGTTCTCGCCCTCACGCGCGTCGCAACCGCTGCCGGCCTCGCGCTTGTTGCAGCGGCTGGCGGTGTCATAGAAATACGCGCAACGCGTCCGTTGCAGCAGATTGCCACCGACCGTCGCCGCGTTGCGCAATTGCGCCGATGCGCCGGAGAGCAGTGCTTCGGCGACGGCCGGATAGGCCTTGGCAAAGTCGGCGTCATGCGCGAGATCGGCGTTACTCACCAGTGCGCCGATACGCATGCCACCGTCGCCGAGGCGCTCGATCCGATCGAGGCCGTCGAGATGGGTGACGTCGACCAGACGATCCGGACGGGTGACGCCGCCCTTCATCAGATCGAGCAGATTGGTGCCGGCGGCCAGATAGACGGCGCCCGGCTGCGCGGCGGCGGCGACGGCCTCGGCGACCGTGGCGGGCCTGACGTAATCAAATTGCTTCATGCGGAGCGCCTCTGGTTGGATTCGTCCATGCCGGCCTGCGCGTCGAGCACGGCATCGACGATGCCGGCATAGGCGCCGCAGCGGCACAGATTGCCGCTCATGCATTCGCGAATGCGCGCGGGATCGTTGCCGGCCTGCGCCTCGCTCATCATGCCGATCGCGCTCATGATCTGGCCGGGCGTGCAGAAGCCGCACTGAAATCCGTCATGGGCGATGAAGGCGGCCTGCACGGGGTGAAGCTGGTCGCCGCGTGCGATGCCTTCGATTGTGAGAATGTCGGCGCCTTCATGACTGATCGCGAGCGCGAGGCAGGAGTTGATGCGCTTGCCGTCGACGAGAATGGTACAGGCGCCGCATTGGCCGCGGTCGCATCCCTTCTTGGTTCCGGTCAGATGGAGGCGCTCACGCAGGAGATCGAGCAACGTGACGCGCGGATCGTCGAGGACGAAGTCGCGCCGCGCACCGTTCACGGTGAGGCTGATGGAGTGGTTCATACAAGGCTCCGATCAGATATGGACATGAGTCGTCGCGCAGCGCGCCACCGCCGTGGCCGCCGTCGACATGCGCCGCCCGAACATGATCCGGGCCAACGTCTTCAGCGAAGATACGGAGGCACCCTCCGCTTAACAAGAGCCGGTGGTAAATATTTGGAATTCGTCAAAAGCCCGTGCGCATCAACGCGATGCAGCCAGCGAAGGGTTCAATCTAACCAATTCGTGATCTACAGTGCCGGCATGGACGACCACACCGACCAGACCCGCAAGCCTCGCGCCGACGCCGTGCGCAATCGCGAGCGCGTGCTGGAGGCGGCCAAGGCCGTGTTCAACGCGGGTGGTCCGGAGGCGAGCCTCGAAGCCGTGGCAAAACGCGCCGGCGTCGGCATCGGCACGCTCTATCGGCATTTTCCGACCCGCGAGGATTTGTTCGAGGCGGTATACCGGCGCGAGGTCGAGCAGCTCAGCGAGCTCGCCGAGCATTTGAAGAACGGGGATCCCGTCGACGCGCTCAGGCGATGGCTCCGCTCGGGGGTCGAATTCGTTGCTACCAAGAAGGGCATGGTGGCAGCCTTGGCACTCGCGGTGCAGAGCGGGTCGGAGTTGCATGCCTTTTCCTTTGAGCGCCTGACCAAGGCGATCGGCTCGCTGCTCGATCGCGCAGCCGCGGCCGGCGCGATGCGGGCAGACGTCAGTCCCGAGGACTTGCTGCGCGCGTTCTTCGGCATGTGCTACATGCACGACCAGCCCGGCTGGCAATCCTCGGTGCTGCGGATGCTCGACGTGTTCGTCGACGGTTTGCGGGTGCAGCCTGTCACGAAAGCCAGGGTACGCGCGGCCGCCAAGCCCGCGAAGCCGGCTGCAAAGCGGAAGCGATAGCCGGCGAGATGTGCTAGGATCGGCGCCGCCGGGATTTCAACGCGGAGCCTGTCATGCGCATCGCCGCCTTGCTGGTCTTTCTCAGTGTCGCCTTTGGTCCCATCTCAGTGCGCGCCGACGATGTCACGACGGCACAGGATATCATCCGCGCCCAGGAGCAGGCATTCGGCCGCGACGACGCGCGCGCGGCCTATTCCTACGCCGCGCCGGCAATCCGGGAGATCTTCCCCGCGCCCGACATCTTCATGTCTATGGTGCAAAACGGCTATCTGCCGGTCTATCGGCACAAGAGCTTTGAATTTGGCGACAGCAAAAGCGAGGGCAGCCGGATTGCCCAGCACGTCCATATCATCGATGCCAATGGCGAGGCCTGGGAAGCGCTCTACACGCTCGAGCAGCAGGCGGACGGCAGCTACAAGATCACGGGTTGTTCGCTGCTGAAGGCAGGACAGGCAGTCTAGGTCGCAAAACCCGGGCCGGTCCTGACTGCATTCATCCGCGAACGGATCAGCAGCGTCAAGACGATGCCGATATTGAGCGCGTTCCACGCCACGCCGTTGGCGAACGCAGCCGCATAGGAGCCTGTCGCATCGAAGATGACGCCCGAGACCCAGCCGCCGAAGGACATGCCGAACACGGAGGCGAAGATCACGATGCCGACGCGAGTTGCGGCTTCGCTCGCCGGCATCGCCTCGCGCACGATGATGGCATAGCTCGGCACGATGCCGCCCTGGAACAGGCCGAACATCGCGGAGATCAAATACAGCGAGGTCAGGCTGTCGAAGAACAGGTAGAATACGAGTGCAAAGCCTTGCGCCAGCGCACCGATCAGCAGTGTGGGGATGCCGCCGATCTTGTCGGCGAGGTAGCCCGAGCCGATCCGGCTAACGATGCCGCAGGCCATCATCAGCGACAGCATCTCGGCGCCGCGCGCCACGCCATATCCGAGATCGCCGCAATAGGCGACGATATGCACCTGCGGCATTGCCATGGCGACGCAGCAGGAGATGCTGGCGATCGAGAGCAGCACCGTCAGCGTGTTGGTCGAGAGCTTGAGGTCGACCCGCGGCGGCGCTGCATTGGCATGATCGTGAACCTTGTCGTCACCCATCTGCGCGCGCAGGACGAGCACCAGGATGGTCATCAGGCTGACGCAGACCAGGCCGATGCCGATATGCGTGAAGCGCCAGCCGATCGTCTGCATGCCCGTGCTCACGAGCGGCGGCCACATCGTGCCGGCGACATAATTGCCGCTGGCGACAATGGTCACGGCGAGGCCGCGATAGCGCTCGAACCAGTGCGAGGCCTCCGCCATCAGCGGCGCGAAGGTCGCCGACGTGCCGAGCCCGATCAGGAAATAGGCCGCCACGAATTGCCAGAGCTGGGTCGACAGACCCGCCAGCACGTTGGCGACGCCGAGGAAGGCGATGCTGATCGCCATCGCCGCCACGATGCCGAACCGGTCGGTGATCCTGCCGGCGATGACGCCGCCAAGCCCGAAGCCGAACATCATGAGGGTGAAAGCCAGCGACACCGCGCCGCGCGTGGCGGAGAATTCGGCCTGCACCGCGGGAATCATGACGACGATCGCCCACATGCCGACGCCGCCGATCGAACCGATCAGAAGCGCAATGACGAGGCGCATCCAGGCCTGACGCGAATCAGGGGTGAATGCTTCGGGTGTTTGTCCTGATTGATTTGGCGCGTGCACGGGCGGGACCATGGCCCGCGGATCGCCACAGGGTCAAGCATTGTGGCGCGATATTGGGCATGCACGGTGCACTGCGGTAAGAAGGAGCTTGGCGAACGCGGGTTTTGTCATTATTTTGCAAATCAGCGCGTGCAACATTGCCCGCGAAGGGCATGTCGGCTGAATGTTGATGCGATTGACGCGATCGATGCGGATCAGGGTGGGGCGTGTGATTGCCCTTGCCTATCTGTTCTGCGTGCTCGCGCCGGCCGCAAGCCTCGCCTGGGGTAGCGCTCCAGCACCGTGCCTCGACGAAGCGCTCCTCGCCGACCTCGTGCCGCTGCATCACCAGATGCAGGCCGGCCACACGCATGACGGCGCCTCGCATGACCATGCCGGGCCGCATGCGCGTCATCAGACCACCGCGCAGGACGCCCCCGTGCCCCATCATCACGACGGCAAGGGTACGCCGGGACCGTGCTGCGCGATGATGTGCGTAAGCGCGCTGCCGGCCGACCTGCCCAGCGTCGCAAAGCCGCTTCAGCCGGTTTCCGCCTGCTCGCCCGAGATCGTGGCCAGCCTGCACAGCACGGCGGCTCCCCTGCTCTACCGCCCTCCCATCGTCTGATCTGACGCGCGACGACGTCAGGCCGAGCGCGCATCCGCGCGCGCGAACCTGTGGTCTCCAGACAGATCAGGAATGACTCATGCTTACGCTTTCCGGGGCGAAGTCCGCCGCTGCATCCACAGCGCGGGGACGACATTTTCGATTCAATTGGCCGCTGCTGGCCGCGACGGCATTGGCGTTGTCCGGCTGCATGCCGGCAACGACACAGATCGCCGGCGCTGATCCTGCCGACCCCGCGGCCAAGGTCGCGCGCGCCGGCTATCGTTCGGCGATTGCGCCGTACACCAGCCTGCGGCCGGTGACGCCGGCACCATGGCGCGAGCGTAACGAGAGCGTCGCGCCGCAGCCCAAGCAAGACCGTTAGGAGCGCGCCATGACACACCGTCTCGCGCCAAGCCGTCTCGTGCCAAGCCTGCTCGTTCTTGCCTCGCTCGGCTTGTCGGGCTGCGCCGCCTTCTCGCCCGACAGCGGCATGAATGCCGTCTCGGAGCTGACGAGCCAGACCATCAAAAAGGATGTCGCCTTTGTGCGAACAACCGAAGGAGCCGGCGCGGTCGACGCGCGCGTTCGCCAACTGCTCTCGCGAACACTCAACCCCGAGACCGCCGTGCAGATCGCACTGCTCAACAACAAGGGGCTTCAGGCCGCCTATAACGAGCTGGCGCTGGCCGAGACCGATCTCGTCGAGCAGAGCCTGCCGCCCAATCCCGTGTTCTCGGTCTCGCGGATCTCGGGCAACGGCGCCAGCGAAATCGAGCGTCAAATTGTCGGCGACATCCTTGCGCTCGCCACGCTGCCGTTCCGCTCGGAGATCGCCCGCGATCGTTTTCGTCAGGCGCAATTGCGCGCAGGCCTGGCGACGTTGCGGCTTGCCGCCGATGTCCGCCGCGTCTATTGGCGCGCCGTTGGCGGCAACGAGATGGTGGCGTTGCTGACAGATGCGAAGGCGACGGCGGAATCGACCGCACAGCTCGCGGTCAAGCTCGGCGAAACCGGCTCGATCAACAAGCTCGATCAGGTTCGTGAACAGGTGTTTTATGCCGAAACCACCGCCGACCTCGCCACCGCGCGACAGACGGCAACGAGCGCGCGCGAAAAGCTGGCGCGCCTGATGGGGCTGTGGGACGGCGGCCTCGACTTCCGCCTGCCCAGCCAGCTGCCGCCATTGCCGCGCCGGCCGCAGGCCTTGCCGTCCATCGAAGCCGACGCGGTCGCTCATCGCATCGACCTTCAGATCGGGCGGCTCGAGCTCACCGCGCTGGCAAAGTCGCTGAACCTCACGGAGGCGACGCGCTTCGTAACACTGCTCGATCTCGCCGGCATCTCCCGCCGCACCCGGGATCCGGAAGGCGCGCCGTTCCGCGAGCGTGGCTTCGACGTCCAGTTCCAGATCCCGATCTTCGACGGCGGCGAGGTGCGGGTGCGACAGGCGGCGGAGACCTACAATCTCGCCTTCAACCGGCTGACCGAGTGCGCCGTAAATATACGCTCCGAGGCACGCGATGCTTACCGGGTCTATCGCTCCGGCTACGACATCGCCAGCCACTATCAGCGCGAGATCATCCCCTTGCGAAAAATCATTACCGAGGAGATGCAGCTCCGCTTCTCCAGCATGCAGGTCGATATCTTCGCGCTGCTCACCGAGGCGCGGCAGCGGCTCGCGTCGCTGCGCGGTGCAATCGATGCCAAGCAAAGATTTTTCCTTGCCCAGTCCGACTTGCAGACCGCCGTCAATGGCGGCGGCGCGCCTGCTGACGGCGACAATTCAACCACTATCGCCGCGGCAGCGCCTGCCGATGGCGGCCATTGACATGGAGGCCAGCATGTTTTCCCGCCGAGGATTTTTGGGCAGCGCCGCGCTCGCCGGCGCATCCGTCGTCAGCGGCCGCGCCCAGGCCGCCTCCATTCCGGAAGCCCCGCACATGGACAAGGTGGTGATGCAGCCGCCGCTGCAACCCATCAGCGGGCCGGACTATCACCCCGTCGTGACGCTGAACGGCTGGTCGCTGCCGTTCCGGATGAACGGCGACTGGAAGGAATTCCATCTCGTCGCCGAGCCTGTGGTGCGCGAATTCGCCGAGGGCATGAAGGTGAATCTGTGGGGCTATAACGGCCAGTCGCCGGGCCCGACCATCGAGGCCGTCGAGGGCGACAAGGTCCGCATCTTCGTGACCAACAGGCTGCCCGAATACACCACCGTGCACTGGCACGGCATGATCATTCCCAGCGGCATGGACGGTGTCGGCGGACTGACGCAGCCGCACATCCAGCCGGGGAAAACCTTCGTCTACGAGTTCGAGATGAGGAAGAGCGGGACCTTCATGTACCACCCGCATTCCGACGAGATGGTGCAGATGGCGATGGGCATGATGGGCATGGTCGTCGTGCATCCGCGCGATCCGAACTTTCGGGCCGTCGACCGCGACTTCGTCTTCGTCATGAGCACCTATCGCGTCGATCCCGGCACTTATCTGCCGAAGGTCAACGAGATGACCGACTTCAATATGTGGACGTGGAATGCGCGGGTATTTCCCGGCATCGATCCGCTGCCGGTCAGGCTCGGCGACAAGGTGCGCGTGCGCATCGGCAATCTCAGCATGACCAACCATCCGATCCATTTGCACGGCCACAGCTTTGCGGTGACCTGCACCGACGGCGGCTGGATTCCGGAGAGCGCGCAATATCCGGAAACGACGACGGACGTACCGGTCGGCGCTGTCAGGGTGTTCGACGTGCTCGCCGACAACCCCGGCGACTGGGCGTTCCACTGCCACAAGTCGCATCACACCATGAATGCGATGGGACACGACATGCGCAACATGATCGGGGTGTCGCGCAAGGATCTCGCCAAAGCCGTCGGCAAGCTCGCGCCTGACGGCATGGCGATGGGCTCGACCGGCATGGCGATGGGCAACATGGAGATGCCCGCGCCCGACAACACGCTGCCGATGATGACCGGCACCGGTCAGTTCGGTCCGATCGAGATGGGCGGGATGTTCACGGTGATGAAGATCCGCGAGGGCCTCGCGCGCGACGATTATCGCGATCCCGGCCCCTACCAATTCCCGCAAGGCACCGTCGCCTACGAGGTCACGCCGCCGGCCCCGGAGCCCGTGCGGCAACAACCCGGGGGACCGCCGATGCAGAACATGAAGATGTGAGCGTTTCGATGAACCACCACCAACTGGAGATACCAATGAAGACGACGATCAAGCTCGGTCTCGCGCTGGCCGCGCTTTCCACCGCACCGGCCTTTGCCCATGACCAGCACGGGCACGGCACCTTTTCGGCCGGCGAGCCCGGCGATCCCAAAAAGCCCGCGCGCACCATCGAGATCCTGCTGAACGAGATGGACTACGCACCCGCCAGGATCGAGGTCAAACGCGGCGAGCAGATCCGCTTCGTGCTGCGCAATGTCGGCAAGGAGGACCATGAATTCCTGCTCGCCACCACAAAGGAGAATCTCGCGCATGCGGTGGAGATGAAGAAGCATCCGCACATGGAGCATGACGATCCCAACGGTGTCAGGCTTGCGCCGAGCAAGACAGCCGAGATCCTCTGGAAGTTCAGCAGGGCCGGCACATTCGAATTTTCTTGCCTGATTCCCGACCACCGCGACTACGGCATGGTCGGCCACGTCACCGTGAAGCAATAAAGGAGAGTCCCATGAACCGCATCATCCGTATCGCCGCAGCGCTGTCGCTGGCCGTCGGCCTTGCCACAGCTGCCTTGGCGGCCCAGGGCGCCGCGATCAGCGGCGAGGTCAAGAAGATCGACGAGGGCGCCGGCAAGATCACGCTCAAGCACGGGGCCGCGAAGAACCTCGGCATGGATGAACCCATGACCATGGTCTACCGCGTCAAGGACCCGGCCGTGCTCAAACAGGTGAAGGTCGGCGACAAGGTGACTTTCGAAGCCGAGGAGGCGGCTTCGGGTTACACCGTGACCCGAATGGAGAAGGCGAAGTAGGCTGCCTCCACGATGGTCATTCCGGGGCGCGCCTCTTGGCGCGAGCTATGATGCGCAATTGCGCATCTGAGAATCCATTTCCCCACGACGCCTGCGGCACATGGATTCCGGGCTCGCGCTTCGCGCGCCCCGGAATGACGGCCTGAGAGCCCCGAAATACCCCGGTCAGCCCCCATGCCACACCCTTTATTAACCCTTTGCTAACCATACACCCGGCAAGAATTGCCCAGTGGAGTCGAGTGTCGTCAGCCGCGTAGAACGGGGAGTGCCCTGTGGACGCCAGTGCGGTGCCTCACTTTCGGAACGGCGGCCCTTCGGCCGTCGGGCAGACGTTTGGGGCGCGCGGACGGCAGTCGCGCGGAGGGGCAGCTACCATGGTCGACGTCACCGCGGGACAGGGCGTAGGCAGCACAAACGCTGGTTTCCCCACCCTTGCCGAGATCGGCAACATCCTCAAGCGCGGCGATATCGCGCTGGCGCTCGGCGTCCTCACCATCCTGGTGGTGCTGATCCTTCCCCTGCCCGCGATCGTGCTGGACCTGTTCCTGGCGATTTCGATCACGCTCTCGATCCTGATCCTGATGACGTCGCTGTTCATCCAGGCGCCGCTGGAATTCTCCGCTTTCCCGACCGTCCTGCTGATCTCGACCATGCTGCGGCTGTCGCTCAACATGGCCTCGACCCGCCTGATCCTGTCGCACGGGCACGAGGGCACGGATGCCGCCGGTCACGTCATCGAGGCCTTCGGCAGCTTCGTGATGGGCGGCAATTTCGTCATCGGCATCATCGTCTTCGCCATCCTGATCATCGTCAATTTCGTCGTCATCACCAAGGGTTCGGGCCGTATCGCCGAAGTCGCCGCCCGCTTCCACCTCGACGCCATGCCCGGCAAGCAGATGGCGATCGACGCCGACCTCTCCGCCGGACTGATCGACGAGGCGGTCGCCAAGCAGCGGCGCAAGGATCTGGAAGACGAGAGCGGCTTCTTCGGCGCCATGGACGGTGCCTCCAAATTCGTCCGCGGCGACGCCATCGCCGGCCTCCTGATCGTCTTCATCAACGTCGTCGGCGGCATGATCATCGGCGTGGCGCAGCAGGGCCTGTCCTTTGCCGATGCCGGCCGCAGCTACACGCTGCTGACCGTCGGTGACGGCCTCGTCACCCAGGTGCCGGCGCTGATCGTTTCGACCGCGGCCGGCCTGCTCGTCTCCAAGGCCGGCGTCTCCGGCGCCGCCGACAAGGCGCTGATGAAGCAGTTCTCCGGATATCCGCAGGCGCTGGCAATGTCCGCGGCGGTCATGCTGGTGCTGGCGGCCCTGCCGGGCATCCCGACCCTTCCCTTCCTGGCGCTCGGCTCCGGCGCTGGCGCCCTCGCCTGGCATGCCCGCAACCGCAACCGCGCGACTGCCAGGGCTGAGGAAGTCGCGAAGACCGCACCTGCGCCGGGAACGCCGGGCGCAGCCGGCTCCGCTACGGCGGAGGAGCCGATCTCCGCGGCGTTGAAGATCGACGACCTCAAGATCGAGCTCGGCTATGCCCTGCTGCCGCTGGTCAACGGCCCCGACGGCACCGATCGCCTGACCGAGCAGATCAAGGCGCTGCGCCGCTCGCTCGCGATCGAGATGGGTTTCGTGATGCCCGCCGTGCGCATCCTCGACAACGTCCAGCTCGAAGCCAACACCTACATCATCAAGATCAAGGAGGTCGACGCCGGCACCGGCAAGATCTGGCCGAGCCAGTTCATGGTCATGGACCCCGGCGGCAGCCAGGTGCAGGTGCCCGGCATCCACACCACCGAGCCGACCTTCGGCCTGCCCGCGACCTGGGTCGATGCCAGCCTCAAGGAGGAGGCCTCGCTCAAGGGCTATACCGTCGTCGACGCCGCGACCGTGCTCTCGACCCACCTCACCGAGCTGCTCAAGGCCAACATGTCGGACCTGCTCTCCTATGGCGAGGTGCAGAAGCTGCTCAAGGAGCTGCCGAAGGAGCAGGGCGAGCTGGTCAAGGACATCGTGCCCGGACAGGTCACGGTCTCCGGCATCCAGCGCGTGCTGCAGCTGCTGCTCGCCGAGCGCATCTCGATCCGCGACCTCTCGACCATTCTGGAAGGCATCGCCGACTCGCTCGCCTTCTCGCGCAATCCCGCCACCATGGTCGAGCACGTCCGCGCCCGCCTGGCGCGGCAGATCTGTGCGCAGAACACCTCCTACAGCGGCTACCTGCCGCTGATTGCGCTGTCGGCGCGGTGGGAACAAGCCTTCGCCGAATCCATTATCGGCCAGGGCGAGGAGCGCAGCCTTGCGATGCAGCCCTCGAAGCTGTCGGAGTTCATGACCGGCGTGCGCGAGGCCTTCGAGCGGGCCGCGCGTGAAGGCGAGGCCCCGGTACTGGTCACCTCTGCGGCAATTCGTCCCTTCGTGCGTTCCCTGGTCGAGCGGTTCCGGGCCCAGACGACCGTGCTGTCGCAGGCTGAAATCCACCCCAGGGCGAGGTTGAAAACGGTCGGAAGCATCTGATTTGCCTTAAGAAGCCGTGTGTTTTTCGGACACAGGCAAATGGTTTTTCAGGTTTTGGCGCCTCGCCGATCAACGGCCGGCAAGGCGCCTGACAGGCACATTACAGCTTTGAAATAATTGCTAAATTGCACGATTCAGGGCCGTTTTTGATCGCGGCTTCTCACGTCCTGTCACGCTCTTGTGATCGCCTCTTGGGAACGAATCCCCCCAATACTAGGTTGTTGGGCACCGGAAGCATGAACCTGCCCAAACACGCAGGCGACTACTTCGGGTAGATGGCGGCAGGAGCCTTCCATGAACCACTCGATTTACAGCGCAGATCGCTCGACCCACCTCAAGATCGTGGTTGTCGCGCTCGTTGCCGGCATCACGGTGGCGGGTCTCGGGATCACCGCGCGTACGAGTTCAGATGAAGGCCTGACCCAGACCGCTCGCGTCATGAAGGCGGGCAAGCCGATCGCCATCACCAGCTCGAACGTTTCCCTCGTTCGCTAAGGAGATTTGAGTTTCAGGAATTCACGCGGCTCTTTATCAGCCCCCCAAAGTCGCCACGTGGATATGTAGACGACCCCAACCCCAAGTCGACTACAGAAAGCGCCCGCCCCCCACGGGCGCTTTCTCATGTCTGGGGTATGCTCGATCACTTGCAGACGCGGGAACATCCTACCCACGTACCTGTCTCAGTAAGATCAAACACTTAGGCAATATATTTTCCATTGCCTTTCAATTCTCGATCTCGGGCGATTCATCCCTATTTCAGCGATGGCGTAGCTCAGTTGGTAGAGAGTTCGCCTGAGGAGCGAAAGGTCACGGGTTCGAGTCCCGTAGCCCAGACCAAATCTAACGCCCAGCTGGGCGCCTAGCTGGGCGTCCTCATTTTTGGTTACCTCGCTGGGTGACGTTAGACGTCGTAAATTGTTGATGTTGTCCGTGTGCAATAACGCGCGTGCGTGGTTGTGAGATTTCAAACCAAGGACACTGCAGCAGAAGAGGTAGTTAGATTGCCTGCCTGTTCGCGAGATGCTCGTAAGTAAGCAGCATAGATACTCTGATTAAACAGCGCTTCAAGCTGACCTTTTGCGTTGTGGAACACGTAAGCTGACGGACGCGTGGGATTCCCTTGGAAGAAAGTGTTGGGTATCGCATCGATCGCTGACACGACATCAAGAAACCATGGCAAAGACATTCGGATCATCTGGCGGCAGCCCCACAGACGTCCGGGCGCGAATCCCCCGGCACTACTCACGGTAACACCGGGGGGCTTGGGCACGTAAAATATAATAGTCGCGTAGACCGCCCCCTAATTCGTCATTGCGAGCGCAGCGAAGCAATCCAGAATCCCTCCAAGGCGCCAGTCTGGATTGCTTCGTCGCAAGGGCTCCTCGCAATGACGGAGCGTGAGGTTGACGTCGCCCGTTCAATTCGCATCTCCATCGTAGACACACCTTCGCAGCCTCGCGGCTTGTTCGCCCGAGCTTTGATTGGTCGCCTCACCCTCACATGAAAGAGGGCGCAGGGAAGACCGGGTGCCGGCTGGCGCCCGCGGTCCACTGTGCGAAAGGCAGTAGCGAAATCTGCACAGCGGCATACAGGTGAAGCCAAAACATCCGGCCTTCCCTGCGCAGTGGCTTTACGGCTTATGTCGTGATCTCCCCGGGGAGCGATGCACTATTGCCCCCGTCGCC
>NZ_JBVVPC010000056.1:0-46395 GCF_055807355.1 Bradyrhizobium sp. Ken01 | reverse complement strand
GGAGACGGTGAACTGTATCGGCTGTTCTTCCGGTGGCGCTCGTCGGAGGCGAAACTTACACGCCGTCAGCGCATTCGTCTGCTCACGCGTCTCAACCGGCTCACTGAAGCTAACCCAATCGAGGCGTTCAGTGACCGGACATCACCTGTGCACACCGAACTCGTGGCCATTCTCCACCAACTGGCTTCGCCGCCCGCCGCGTCGGCGCACGCCTGATTGCGACATGACGCTACCAGGACCCGGCTTCTCCTTTTGGGCAGATAGCCTCATTTTGCTGAATTGCGGAGTTTGATTGCTGCGGGGGTTGGCGCATTTGAGTAGCACGACCCGCGCTACACACTGCTGCAACTGCAACCATGGATTTTCTCGCACCGGATAGCCTCGATGACTGGCGTCGCGCGGTCCCCGCATTGCCGGGCTGTCGGAAGGACGCAGCCGTCGCTCTCAGCGAGTTTTCGGCCGCCGTCTTTTGGCCTCGTTAGCCTTACCAACGGTTTGGACGCCGGGTTTAACCCTTACGCTGCCGCATTGGCTTAAAACCTCCTGAGAACAAAAGGGAGAGAGAAATGCGTCGAATGGCTTCAGCATTGGTAGCGGCGGTTGCCGTGATGATGACCGCTGCCGCTGCGCCCGCGATGGCCTGCGGAGGCGGACTGTTTCAAAGTTCGTGCTCGCCTTGTGGCTCCACCGCTTGCGCGCCGGTCTATGTCGCTCCTGTCTATTCAGGCTGCAATGCAGGATGCGGCGGCGTTGGATACGAGGCATTTTCTGACGCAAGCAGTCTTGCTATCGAGCCCGCCTATGAGACGATGCCCGCTTACGCTGGCTACGGCTATGGCGCGGTGGGCTACGGTTACGGCATCCGTCGCAGCATCGGCTATGGCTACGGTGCGGGTTATGGTCTGGGACGCGGCTATGGTTACGGTTATGGCCTCGGTCGCGGCTACGGTTACGGCGGGCGTTACATTGGCGGCGGCTTCGGCGGACGCTACGGCTTCGGCGGGCGCGGTTACGGTGCGCGCTACGGCATGGGCTACGGCGGCTATCGCGGCGGGCGTCTCGGCCGCTACTGATCAGGATAGCTAAGAGTTGCTCCGCCCGTTCGCCTCCAAAGGCGAGCGGGCGTTTGCGCGTGGCTGCGCCAACGGTTCCAGGACCAAACCAAGCAAAGGTTGGCAAGCGCGCCGCGACGCGGCATCCTACGGCGGGGCAGGAGCGGGGCACATGGATCGGACACCAGCAAGCCCGGCGCAGCGCAGCCCGTCATGACGGTTGCCATCGTGCTGACGGCTGGCGGCATCATCACCATCGCGCTGATCGTGGCGATCCTCATCCTTGCGGCGGGAGCGCTCTGGCGACAGCGGCGGCGCAAGCGGCTGCAGGCGAAGCAGCAGGCCGCCTTGCTCAAGGCCGTCGAGAAGTCGGTGCGACCATCGCGCTGGCCGTGGATCAGAGGCACCTGATCCATGATCGACCAACCACTGAGCGCCACGGGCGCATTGAGAGGGACAGATGCGCCTTGCGATCCTGACCGGCATGTACCTGCTCGCGATCACTCCGGCTGATGCGGGGGCAGCGTGGAGAACGCCCGGCACCGAAATGTGGGGCGCTTGTGCTCGCGCGCTGCTTCCAATGACCACGACGGACAAGGCCTACAACGCCGGTCTTTGTGGTGGAGTAGTCAATGCCGTGGCGTTCACGAAGGACGACATCTGCCTGCCCGAGCAAGTTACACGCTATCAAGCCACCCGCGTTGTAGTTCGCTACTTCGAGACGCACCCGGAGCAGCTCCATCTCGACGGGGTCGCCCTTGTGGCCACGGCGCTGCGCGAGGCGTGGCCATGCAAGTGATAGAGCCCGTCGATCACCGGGCATCTCGCTCACCGTTCGGGAACCGCGGACTGCCGGACAAGGAGCGGCATCACGCCAGCGTCGATCGCCCACCATCGCGCCAGCCGTAAGGCCGTAGGAAGCCCGTACAGCGGTCCGCCAGCGCAGGGCTACAGACACACCGGGGTAAGCCGGGCCAGTTTGCCAGCCGCTGCCTCCGTCGTGCGTTGTGTCAATGCGCTGGCAAGGCAGGCATCTGTACACGCGCAGGCTTTATGAATTCCGATCTCTGGCGATCTTCGAGCAGCGTCATTTCGCGCTCGCAGTTCTCGCACGCGGGAGGTCGCTGGGCATCATCGTGTGGTCGCATGAAGATTGCGATTACTCGATCTGCGAAGGCCGGGACACTCGGAGTTCCACGCGGGAGGCTTGCCCGGATAGCGAACGAGCCGCATGGTCGAGCGACTTGGGCAGCGGCGTCGCCGGTTGCTCATCGGCTAAGTTACTTTCTGACGGGTTGGCTGCCGCTCGTCTTCTTTGAAGCGCTGCGCCGACTAACCCGGCGAACACGAGCAAAGCGCCGCCGATCATAAGCCAGTGTGGGAATTCCATGTTTACTTCCCCAGCTCTGGATCATCCATCCAGCGGCAGCACCGACTGCAGTAGTTGATCAGGATCAACGTTCGGCCACCAACCGGGACCGGGCTAGCTGCGGGCGACGGGCCACGCCGTCAGGCGTCAGTGTCGGGCCACAGGAAGGCCGCAGGGAGGCCCCCACAGCGCGCTGCCAGCGCAGGGGCAGGCCCGGCCATCGCATCCAGTAGGCCCGCCGACGCGATCCGCCGGGCCACCGCCAGCCGTAGCGCGTCAGCCCGTCTGTCGAGCAGATCAGGTTCGACCAACCAACTGGTACATGGTTTCAAGTTGAGCCATTTTTTCAGGTCACCATCACCTCGTCATCGTCACCACGACAGGCGACGCGACGCGGTAGCGCGGCAGTGGCACAAACTGCATAGTCGTCTTCGAACGGACAGATCAGCCATGCCCCCAAAGAGGAAAAAAAGATAATCAATTACTCTGAATTGCCCGGTACCATCCTTTCAACGGAGGGGGACCGGTGCAGGGGCTCGTGCATATTGTTGACGACGATCTATCCTTTCTGACGGCGATGGAGCGTCATTTGAAGCACGCCGGTTACCAGGTCGCAGCCTATTCGTCGGCGCAGGAGCTGCTCGACCGACTACCGAGCGACGGCATTCCGGGTTGTATTCTTCTCGACGTGCAAATGCCCGATCTGGACGGCTCGGCCTTGCAAAGAAAATTGGTCGAACTCGGCTCGGCATTGCCGATCATATTTCTCTCCGGCCATACCGACATTCCTCTCACCGTGCGGGCCATAAAGGCGGGTGCTCGGGATTTCTTGAGCAAGCCGGCAAGCTCCGAAGACCTTCTTCGCGCAATCGCAGGAGCGTTGGCACACCATCAATCGACGCTAGACCTGCAAAACAAAATAAGTGCGGCCCGTGCTCGTCTCGCTACATTGACGCCGCGCGAGCGACAGGTCTTCAACTTTATCGTTCGTGGCAAAATCAACAAGCAGATCGCTCACGCGCTTGGAACAACGGAGCGCACGATCAAAGCTCACCGTCACGGTGTGATGGAAAAAATGCAGGTCCGGTCGTTAGCCGAGCTGGTGTCTCTTGCCGAGAGGATCGGAGCTCTTTCCCCAGCCACGGAACAGACCCTCTAAGCTGGAGCGATTATCACAGTTAAACGCCACGGCTCGGCACAGTCTGATAGCGCTTATGCACCCAGAGCGACCAAAGGGCGCGGCGTTCGAAGCAGGCAAGTCATAGTGATGACGATCCCGGAATTCTGAGGGCAGAAGCGGAGCACGACGGAACCCTTCCATGAACCCCGCTCGCAAGATTGCGGCTCTGTCCGCGCGGGAGGTTGATGTAGATCAATGGGCGTCCTTGCTTTGATGGAACCTCTTGCGTCCGTAGCGATAGCACCGAACTCAACTGAACTTGGGTCTCAACGCTGTACTCTGAGTGCAATCGTCCAACTGAGCGCTGGAAATGAACTGGTTTCGTATCTTGTTCGGCATTGCAATCGCGTTGTTTGGCCAAGATGCCTTCGCCAAGCAACGTCTAACCGACCCCATCAAGATCGCACGAGAATGCAAAAGCGACATCGAGCTTTTGTGCAAAGGACTTCGCCCCGGTGGCCAGCGCATTATTAATTGCCTCAAGGAGAAGGCGACTGAATTGTCGCCCGCGTGCTGGGGGGCGATCAGATCAACGGAATAGCTGAGAATATATTTGGACGCCGGGCCTCTGATGGCGACTGGCGGAGCTTGTCTCAGTTCCTGACCGGGCGGGTGTCTCAGGTTGCGCATCCAACAGCAAACATGCGGCCTCATCACCTCCAGCAGCTCTACAAGGGCCTTCAGTACAATGGTAAACTAAGCGCTCCGGGAGTACCCATTCGCTCCGCCGGGTCATTTTGGCGATTTGGTAGTTCTCTACTCGTAGCGACAAGCGTCCGTTGACACCTCTGGCAAACGGAAAACTTCTTGTGCAACAAGAATGTCGTCCTTGTCGTCGATGACGACGCCGCAATGCTGAGAAGTGTAGCCCGACTCCTGCGACAGTTTGGCTACGCCAGCGTTCTGTTTCCGTCTGCGGAGGCTTTTGCAAACTGCAGCGAGTTTGACAGCGCGCTTTGCGTCGTTCTCGACATCAATCTGCGCGATGGATCAGGCATCGACTTGAGGCACCGCCTCAAGGCGGCTGGGAACAGTGTGCCAGTCATCTACATGACCGGGAACGATAGCCCTTCGGTTCGCGAGGCCGCCCTTCGATCCGGCTGTCTCGCCTATCTCACCAAGCCATTCTCGTCGCGCGAACTGATCGAGCCGCTCAAGAAAGCGTCGGGAAGGTAATGCTAAGTGCCCGAGTTCCGGGCCCTTGCACTCTGTACTTTGGGACAATGCACCACAGGACAACTTTCGCTAAGTTGATTTCTGAGTTTGGATTGTCAGGTACCAGCCCCCCAATCAATACAGGTACACAGCCCCCCGTGGCCCCAGTTTCCCCAAGGACTGGGGCCACACCCTTCACGGTCTCGGCGCTCGTTTTTGTTCAGCGGCGAGCGCGAAAAAAAGTCGTCACCGCTTCCTCCCCGTGGCGGCTTTCCTTTTGTCCGGCGCGAATAGGCAGGGGCGGCATTACAGCGTGAAACACACTTGGTACGTCACTTTTGAAGTGCCCCCAAATGGCACGCTGTCAAGACGGCGACATCCGCGCCTAACCAAGATGTTTTCAACCAAAGCGGAGGCGCAGGATTTTGCGCGAACCAAATATTACGACGGGCTGATCGTCACTGCGGGGACCATCATCCCGCACCTGCCGAGAGTGTCGATCCCATCGACCGAGATACCAGCATGGCTTGAACGATCCGGCCAAGTTGATCCAAATCAATAAGCAAGCCGACGACGGTAGTGAGACTGCTCAGGTGGGGCAGCAACCGGGAGCCTGACAATGAGTGACCGTTCGGGGCCGAAACAGGTCTGTCGTCGCAACGCACTAACCTTTCTTGGACACGCAGGGCTGTTTGGGCTCGTGGCTTCGTCCTCAATTTTTGCGGCCTCAGAGGCTGTGGCCCAAACCGCCGCGCCAGCCGCCGCGCCTATTGCGCCGCCAGCGGACGCGCCGAAGTCAGGCACAGAACGCCGTCAGGAACGGCGCAGCGGGCGAACCGAGCGGCGGCAGGAACGCCGCACCGGACGCACAGAGCGGCGTCAAGAGCGGCGCACAGGCCGCGACGAGCGACGGGATGCGCGCGACGGCACCACAAGCACCCCAACCACCACCGAGCCGAAAAAGTAGTCCCGTTTATCGGTCCAACTTCGGCAACCGGGCCGCCTCAGCGCAGGCCCGGGAAAACCGTAGAGCGGGCCGCCAGCGCAGGGCCAAGCGGGATAACCATGTCCGAGTTGCGGCAAGCTAGATTCAAAACCACATCCGTTTGGGCCGACCAATCCATGCTGGATATCCAATTAAACAGCGGCCTACATGACGATTGGCGCATTGTGACAGTTGTTTTCCAACCTGATTTCACAGACGCGCTGGCAAACAAGCATCGCGCCTCATACGTCACGATTTGGGAGCGCAAAGATGCCTAGAGCCGCGCCGAGGGGCGGCTCGCGCCAGCACGTCCAGCAGGCCAGCGCCGCGATCCGACGGCCATCCAAGCGCAGCCGACCGGGTCCGCGCGGACCTAGCCCCCAAACTCTTTCTTAAGCGGCAGCATGTCAAACTAGGGCCTAATAGGGCCCGGCGGGTTTCCGCCAGCAGCGGTCGCGGACGCCGCCACCAACTAACCCCTTTCATTAAAAAGGGTTTTGTATTTTTCCTCACGGCACGAAATCGCTGGACGACAGGACCACACGGTTTTGCCGTACGCACGGTTCGCCATTTCGCCGCAGTATTCCCAGCCCTGTCGACGGAGCCAGAAACTTACAGACGAGACGAAGCCTGACAGCGCCGCTCGTCGGAACGCAGCCTTGGGCTCACGGAGAGCAATCCGCCCTGCCCTTGGCCACTCGCACCCGAACGCTGCCGCGTCCACCGCAAGCCCGGCTCGCGAACATGACGACCACAAGATCGCCCCTCGAGGATGAGCCGGGGTGGTCGACACATACGCCATTTCCGAATTTCGGTAAAGCGGGATATATTTGCATGAGCGGATTGACAGAGGCGACACAGAGGAGGTCCGGTAGCCGGATGGAGCGCAAGCGTAATCCGGGAAGGTGCCCGAGGCAGCGCGAGCAGCCCCGGATCATACTTGCTCCATCCGGGCGCCGGGGCTTCGCCGCCTGACATCATCTGCCTTGCGCAAAAAAAACACCCGGCGGTTTCCCGCCGGGTGTTCGTTCATGTGTTTCGACAGATCTTACCAGTTGCGCTGAGCGCGGAGGATCATGGCGATCGAGTCCTGGTCCTTCAGTTCGTAAACCGCGGCGGGCTTGGCGGTCACGACGTTCGGGACGAGGCCAACCGTTCCAGAATACTTCTGGTCGAGATGGGTCCAGGACACGTCCGCCGAGAAAGTCAGGTTCTTGACCGGGGTCCACCGGGTGACGACACCCAGCTGGCCGATCGCGAAGTCCGGGTTGCAACCCGTCACACCCGCCAGGCCGCCGAACACACCGCCGCCGCCGCCAGCACCGCAGAGAGTGGTCTTGGCCAGCGTGCCGAACTGGGCCTGAGCGTAGGCACCGTACAGCGAGGAGTTCCAGTATGGATCCCAGTTGTGGGTGTAAGCGCCGCGGAAGCCCCAGGTCTTGACGGTTTCCTGCGAACTGCCGGTCACGAACACCGTATCGGGAGCGCTGGCGAAGCCGATGCTGCCGTAAGAGCCAGCAATGCCCGAATTGCCGTACAGCGCGTAGCTGCTGCCCGACAGATTCTGGAAGTTGTAGCGGGTCGCACCGTCGGTGTAGACGCCCTGAATGTTGATCGTGTCACCCGCGCCGGTCGGGATGTTCTTGATCGACAGAGCGAGCTGAACCGCCCAACCCCATTTGTCGTCGGGGTGGCCGGTCGTCTCGGTCGCGCCGTAATAACCGACGTGGTTGTCATGCGCGGCCACCGACGCCTGGAACAGGCCCCAGGCTTGGTCGACACGAACCTGACCGACGAGGTTCGGCGAACGAGTGCCGCCGATCGCGTTGGTGCCGTACGAGCCGCCGATCATGCCGCCCGCGGTCGCGCCCGTCATGTTGACGTTGCCGGCCTGATAGTAGGCCGAGACGTCTTCAGCCGAGAACGACGCCGTGATGCCCTGACCGAAGTCGGCGGTGTAGGTGAACTGGTTGACACCAGTGACCGTGCCGCTGCCGCCGACGAGGTTGTCGGTGAGATTGCCCGGATAGTTGGTCCAGGGCGCGTCGAACTGCGACACGGCCTTACCCATGGTGAAGCCGGCGAACTGGATGAAGGCATAGTACACGCCGAGCGCACCACCCGAGGTGTTGCCGTCGGTACCGTTGACGTTGCCGCTACCGTTCGAACCGACGAGGGCGGTGCCCGCAGCGTTCAGACCGAGCGTACCGCTGTATTGAGTGCCACCCGTTGCCGAACCAGTCGGGGTGTAGTTGCCGCTCGTCCAGGTGAAGACACCGTCGAAGAAGGTGCGGACCACGCCGTACTCGGTCGCGGTGCGGGTGTCGATGTTCAGGTCTTCACGAGCGCGGAAGGTGTAGTAGTTCATCAGACGGTTGCGCGCACCGGCAGTACCGCCCTGGTTCGGATTGAAATCCGAGTTGGTGTTGAAGTTCGCGTCAGCGCGCACGTAGCCGCCGAGCTTGATGCAGGTATCGGTGCCCGGGATGTAGTAGAAGCCGGCGCCGTACAGCGAGCAGATCTTCACGTATTCGACCGCCTTGGCCTTGACGGGAAGATCGGCAGCGAACGCCCCGGAGGCGGCCATCAGGCCGGCAGCCGAGCCGAGAAAGAGTGTCTTCGTCAACTTCATTAGTAAACCTCCAGGTCGGTTCAGTGGGCTCGGGGTCCTCGGTGGACGCCGCTTTACCCTCTCAATTTCGATCAATTCAGATCCGCACGAGGGTCCGGACTGAAACGACAGTGAGGTGCCCCCCCTCCGTCGTGGCTTCACATATAGTTTATAAAAACAACTGCCTCAATTTATTGATTTGATGAATCGACAGTTCGGGCCGCGATGTGTCTTGAGAGCAACAGCGGCGATATCTCCTGAGAAAAACCATGCAGAAAAACGAGTAAAGCCCTCGGGGGGCATCCCGAGGGCTTCTTGGAGGTCTCGCATCGCTGTCCATCGCGTGGGTCAAGAGCAGCGAAATAGAGTGGGGTAGTCGATAATAAAATTAATTGTTCTTTGCAAGCAATAATTGAGCCTACGATTCCTTCCCTGCGGTATCTCTCTTTGGATCGGCGCGCGATTTTCGAGACGCTTCCAAGATATCCCACTAAAGATAGGCAAGGGATAAACGGGGAGGGAGCCACATGATCGAGAAGAAACTCGACAGGGCGATTACGGACTTCATCTGGAACGTCGTCGAAATTCATTCCCAGCTGGAAGACATCCACACCAGCTGGGCCGGACTGCTGGGCATTACCGAGCCGCAGTGGCTGATCCTGATGGCCATCACGGAACTGGACGAGGGGCGAGGTGTCGCCGGAATCGACATCGCAAACAAGCTGCGGGTCCACCCGGCCTTCGTGACCAACCAGACCAAGGCCCTCGAAAAGGGCGGTTTCCTGTCGCGACGGCCGGCAGCAGACGACGCACGCTACGTCCTGATGTCGCTGACAGCGAAAGCAACGACGGAAATCGAAAAACTGTCGAAGAGAAAGCTCGCCTTGAACTCGACCATGTTCAACGAGCTCGACGAGAAAACCTTAGCCGATCTGAATGCCGCGCTCGCAACGATTGCCAAGAATGCCCGGCTGGCCGCACGGTTGCTGGCCATCGACGCGTCCTGACCCACTGACGTCGGGCGCGGAGCGTGGGCCTCGATTCATCCTCAATCTCTTCTTGCCTTCGCAATCTTTTGGCACCCTAGAGGTAGGTCACAGAATCCAGCTGACGGGCAATTCCAAGTTTGCTGTCGAGCCATTCGAAAATGAAATCGTCCACCGCGATGAAATTCTCGACCTCGCCCAAAGGGTGAGGAATGCAGTTCGGCACGAGGGTCGCGCAATCGGCTCCGGCCTGCCGATAATCGGCTTGCAGCTCGAGAGCATCCTCCTCCCAAACCATTGAGCGGCTCCCGACGACCATCAGAAGCGGGCAAGGTATCCGACGCGACGGCAGCAACGAACCTGTCGAGGTCCCGGCACGGACCGCCTGCTCGACGCCGATCATCCAGCGCAGCGATGCCCGGCGCATGACCGGCGTCGCAATGCCGCCGTCGCACACGGCGGCAGCCATCCTGCGATCCAGGAGGGCAAGACGGGACGCGTGACTGGCGGCCGCCCCCTCGCCGTAGACCGCGATCTGCTGCGAATCGACGTCCGGACGAGCTTCCAGGTAATCCAGCCAGCATTGCAGAATATGCGCCGGCTTGAAGGGGCTGCGACCGGATGAATTGCCGGTATCAACGAGCAGGAGTGACATGTTCCGTCGCCCTGAGGCCGGCCATCATCGAGCCCACGGTGATGTCCTCGTCGCTGACACAAAGAACCGCGGGTGCGAAAGACCGATCGGGGAACGCCGGCAGAAAATAGCCCGCAAGCGAGCCTTGATCAAAGCAGTCGATCTCCACGCGCTCGATCGCCGAACCGGCGTCCGCCTCGAAGCCCCTCAGGCTGAGTCCGACCTTGTCTACGAGGTCGGTACTCCCGGGATCTCCGGGCCAAGACAGGTTCCTCGCGACTTCAAGAGCCGTCAGCGAGCACAGCCACGCTTCCCGCGCGGTCTGAGCCGAACCGGTTACGCGCGTCGATTCGGCGAATATCCGGTACTCGCCTGAGATCCTCAACCAGTCCGAAATCCACCGATGCCTGTGCGCCTCGCGCACGAGTTCCGCGACCGACAAGCTTTCGAAAAAATCGGACGCGCGTTTCCGCAAGCACGCCAAGCTTCGACCGGCGCCGTCGCACGCGCCGTGAGGCCAATGATCATGTTCCATGTCAGTCCCCGAACGGCGCGGCGGCGGTTGCTTGGACCAGGCGCAGCGCTGTCAGCGCAACGCCCTGCATGTCTGCTCGAGGCGATGTCACGCGTGCGTGATCGCGCTTGCGTCTGCCGTCCCGATGATCGTTCCGCTTTCCCTTCGCGGGCGGGGGCACTGGACCAGACGGACTACACTCCGAACGAGCCGGTCGCAAAGCCAGTGTCACGCCGACTCCAACTCAATCGTCACGTCTCAGCTCCGTTGCTGACACACAGTTTGGGCCCCGCACCACTCTGCCATTTTTTGCTGTCTCGCGTTTGCAGTTTTTTGTTGCGATGGACGACTAAAATTGGAGCTCATTTGACGAGGGAGAAGGCATCGCCTGTATCGGCTTCCATCATGAATTTCTCATGACGCCGATCCCGCGTGCCACCAATCACACCGGCGATAAAAGATGCTACGGGTTGCCGCCTGATCGATGCCGACGGCCTTCGCCAAGGGACTTTCCGGCTCTCAGCGCCGTAGGAAAACCGGTGCGACAAAATCCTCGAAGTCGCTCATGCGCACCCGGCGCGCGAGACGTGACGAGGTATGATCGCGTTTTGGGTGAGCCCGGGCGAACGGGACGTGCAACATTTTCTACTTCGGTAAGCCAGTTATTTGAGCAACTCAAGGACCTGCAGAGCCCGTCGCCGGTGAAGCGTCGTCGCGCTTTCGGCGCCAAGCAACACGCCGGGCCACCTGCTGAGCCCTCCGCGGCCTTGTATCCATTATCCCAGTTGCCATCGCCTGGCACTTTGCCTTACATGCCCGCCAAACTCGCCTGCGGATGACGGCCGGGGCTCAAAAATCACAAATTGTCAAAGGGACGAGACATGGCACGTAACATCCTGATTCTCGGGGCTTCCTACGGCTCCCTGCTGGGCACGAAGCTGCTGATGGCGGGGCACAACGTGACCTTGGTATGCCGCGCCAAGACCGCGGAGCTGATCAACCGCGAGGGTACCGAGGTGCGCATTAAGTTGCGTGACGAGGCGGTTCACCGCGCCATCTTCTCGCGCGACCTGCCGGGCAAGCTCGACGCCGTGACGCCGGCCAATGTGGACTTGTCCCGTTACGACATGGTCGGCCTTGCGATGCAGGAGCCGCAATACACCAACCACACGGTGCGCGTTCTCATGGTCAGGATCGCGGCGGCGAAGCTGCCGTGCCTGTCGATCATGAACATGCCACCGCTGCCCTATCTGAAGCGGATCCCCTCGCTCGCAGACATGGATCTCGAGGAGGCCTACACCAATGCGCAGGTGTGGGAGCGCTTCGAGCCGGGGTTGGTGACCCTGTGCTCGCCCGACCCGCAAGCGTTCCGTCCGCCGGAAGAGGCTGCGAACGTGCTTCACGTCGGTCTGCCCACGAATTTCAAGGCATCCGTGTTCGCCGACGAGAAGCACAACAAGGTGCTGCGCGAGCTCGAAGCCGACATCGACGCGGTGACCCTCGATGGTCACGACGTGCCGGTGAAGCTGAAGGTGTTCGATTCTCTGTTCGTGCCGCTGGCGAAATGGTCGATGCTGCTGACCGGCAACTACCGCTGCATCACGCCGCACGAGCCGCAGTCGATCCGCGATGCCGTGCACGGTGATCTCGCGCGCTCACAGACGATCTACGAGCATGTCGACGCCATCGCCCGGCGTCTCGGCGCCGATCCGCAGGACCAGGTGCCGTTCGCGAAATACGCCAAGGCTGCCGAGAGCCTGCTCAAGCCGTCGTCGGCCGCACGCGCGGTGGCCGGCGGCGCGCCCTTCATCGAGCGCGTCGATCTCTTGGTGAAGCTGATCTCGCATCAGCTCGGCGCGCCCAATGCAGAGATCGACCGCACGGTCGAGACCGTGGACCTGAAGCTCAACGAGAAGATCGTGCAGGGCGGATCTGGCGCGCTGTAGCGCCGCGATCCCCTGGCCGGACTTCGCGGACCGCTCATTGACGGGGCGCATGCCCGGCGCACGGCGCAATGGCGGTTTCGCACATCAACGGGTCAGGCTGGAACTCGGCTCGAGCGATACCCGAGGACGACGATCCGCAAGCCCTCTATCGGCCCGCACTTCTACGGCAATCGAATCACGCCTGAACTGCGTCGTGGGCAACGGACCATGATTGTCGCCGTGGCGCTCGACGCGCCCCGGCCGGGTTGATAAGCCCCTGTCCGCGAATGATGGGACTTGAGTCGGGCATGACGGTTGCGATCGAGATGGGGCAGACCACGGCGGGCGCCGCGGCGGCCATGGACCTCGAGGAACTGCTGGCGACCCGCCTTTTGGTGCAGGGCAATTCGGGCTCCGGCAAATCACATCTGCTGCGGCGGCTGCTGGAGCAGAGCGCGCCCTGGGTGCAGCAGGCCATCATCGATCCCGAAGGCGATTTCGTCTCGCTTGCGGAGCATTTCGGCCATCTCGTGATCGAGGCCGAGGATCACACCGAGCGCGGCCTTCAGGTGGCCGGCGAGCGCGCACGGCTGCATCGGGTCTCCACCGTGCTCAATCTCGAAGGGCTCGACGCCGAGAACCAGATGCGCCGCGCCGCGGCGTTCCTCGGCGGGCTGTTCGACGTGGACCGCGACCATTGGTACCCGATGCTGGTGGTCGTCGACGAGGCGCAGCTGTTTGCGCCTGCGGTCGCGGGCGAAGTCTCTGACGAAGCGCGAAAATTGTCTCTGGGCGCGATGACCAATCTGATGTGCCGCGGCCGCAAGCGCGGGCTTGCCGGGATCATCGCGACCCAGCGGCTGGCAAAGCTCGCCAAGAACGTCGCGGCCGAAGCGTCCAACTTCCTGATGGGCCGCACCTTCCTCGACATCGACATGGCGCGCGCCGCCGACCTGCTCGGCATGGAGCGGCGGCAGGCCGAATCGTTTCGCGATCTCGAACGCGGACAATTCATGGCGCTCGGCCCCGCACTGTCGCGACGCCCCCTGCGTTTGAATATCGGCGCGACCGAAACCCAGCCGCGCAATTCCACGCCGCGGCTGATGCCGATGCCTGAAGCCGCACTCGAAAATATGCGCGCCGTGATCCTGGCCGCGCCGCCGCCCGATGCCAGCCGGCCGCAGCGCCGGCCCGCGCCGGATCTGCTCGAGCAACTCCGCGCCGCCAAGGCTGCGGCGCCGGAGATCGGCCCCGAAACGATCGAGGTCCCGACAAGTGCCGAAGAGCTCGCCGAGCGGCGCGAGCGCGTGGATCGGACCCTTCGTGCCGTGCTCGCCGCGCCCGATGCCGGTTTCCGCGCGGTCGGCGTGCTGTACCAGGAGTTCGTGGTTCGCTGCCGCATCGAGGGGCTCGGCTCGGCGGTGCCCGACCTCACCGAATTCCGCCGTATGCTGACGCGGGCGCGCGCCGGGCTCGGCGCCGAGCATGCCGAGGACGACGCCTGGCAGGATGTGTCGCTCCGCGCCTCGATCCTTCCCGACGACATGCAGGGCGTGTTCATGATGATCGCGCGCGCGGCGAAAGAAGGCTGGCCGTGTCCTGGCGACGCCGCGATCGCCCGCGCCTACGGCTCGCATTCGCTGCGCCGGGCGCAGCGCCTGCTCGGCTACATGGAAGAGCAGGGCCTGATCGTCTGCCAGCTCGACGGCGCCGGCCGCCGGATCGTGACGCTGGTGGAACTGGCCTGGGCCACCGCGCCGGGCGATCCCAACGCCGACGATCTGCCGGCGGAGCAGGTCGCGAGCGCGTCAGCCTGAGCCAGCAGATTGTCGATCAGGCCGCTTCGGTAGCATCGGCGCCAATAAGCGCATCCGCCGCGCGCCGCCGCTCAACTGCAAACATGCGCCGATAGAGCACGACCGAAACGAGCCAGGCGACCGCGAACAGCGCGACCACAGCAAAGCCGACATTGGCGAGCGAGTCGTTGAGCGCGTCGACCAGTGCCCACACGCCGCCGGACGGGCCGAGCCGGTCCGCGATCAGCCCGAGCGCCTCGATTCCGCCGATCAACAGCGCCACCGCCACGGAAGCCCCTGTTATCGTGAGATTGTACCAGAGCTTTCGCAGCGGATCGACGAAGGCCCAGCGATAGGCGCTCACCATCAGCGCGGAATCGGCGGTGTCGACCAGCGCCATGCCCGTTGCGAACAGCGCGGGAAAGACCAGGACATCGGCAAACGAAGCACCGCGCGCGGCTTCGCCGGCGGAGACGCTGAGCAGGCCGATTTCGGTTGCGGTGTCGAAGCCGAGCCCGAACAGGAAGCCGAGCGGATACATGTGCCAGGGCTTTGTCACCAGGCGGAACGTCTGGCCGAGCAGCCGCGCCAGGAGGCCGCGATTGGCAAGCTGGGCATCGAGGCCCTCCGCGTCCTGAATCCCCTGCTCCCGTACCGCGCGAAACGTCCGCCACAGGCCGGCCAAGATGACGAGATTGATGGCCGCAATCACCAGCAGAAATAGCGCCGAGACCGAGGTGCCGATGAAGCCGCCGATCTCCTTGAGCAGGCTGTCGCCACCGAGGCTCACGACGCCGAGCGCGAGCAGCATGGTCGCGACCACGACGATCGTGGAATGGCCGAGCGCGAAATAGAGACCGACGCTACGCGGCGTGCCGCCTGCCTGCATCTGCTTGCGCACGACATTGTCGATGGCCGCGATGTGGTCGGCATCGACGGCGTGGCGCAGGCCGAACACCCAGGCGAGCAGCGCGGTCGCCATCACCGTCGGCCGGTCACCGAACGCCACGAAGGCCCAGGCCCAGGCCCCGATGTTGGCCGCGATCAACCCGCCGAACAGCAGCACCATTCCGGGCTCGACCGCCCGCAAAGATAATTTCGTCACGACAATCATCCACTGCACGCCCATCGCACGAGCGGTATGATCTTTTCATAAGGTGGTCATACTGACCAGCCCCGGATCGCTGCGCGACGATCGTGTATGCGGATCTGCGGGAGGGAGGAGACGACAGCGGACTCCTTACGCCGCCTCGGAGCCGCCGAGATAGGCATCGCGGATGCGGGGATCGTCCTTCAGCGCGCGGGCGGAGCCGGAGAGAACGATCTTGCCGGTCTGCAGCACATAGGCCTCGTGCGCGATCTCGAGCGCGAGGCTGGCGTTCTGCTCGACCATGAAGACCGAGACGCCCTCCTGGTTGATGGTGCGGATCAGCTCCAGCACGCGGTCGACGTAGAGCGGCGACAGGCCCATGGTGGGCTCGTCCATCACGATCATCCTGGGACGGCTCATCAGCGCACGCGCCATCGCGACCATCTGCTGCTCGCCGCCGGAGAGCGAGCCGGCGCGCTGCGACAGCCGCTGGCCGAGCTTCGGGAACAGCGTGAGCATCTTGTCGAGATCCTGCGCGATCGCCTCTCGGTCGTCGCGCACGAACGCACCCATCAGGATGTTCTCGCGCACGCTCATGTCCGCGAACAGACGCCGCGCCTCCGGCACCGAGGCGATGCCGCGGCGGACGATCTGCGGCGTGGTCAACCCGAGCAGCGAGGCACCGTCGAAAGTCACCTCGCCCGAGCGCGGCTTCACCAGACCCAAAATGATCTTCATCGTCGTCGATTTACCGCTGGCGTTGCCGCCGAGCAGGCAGACGATATGGCCGCGCGGAACTGATATCGACAGGTCGAAATGCACCTGGGCCTGGCCGTAGAAGGTATTGACGTCGGTCAGCGCGAGCAGCGCATCGGGAGGCGGGTTCGTCATGCCGCGCTCTCCTGCTTCGTCGTCAGGCCGTGGCCGAGATAGGCCTCGATCACCTTGGGATCGCCGCGCACCTGGTCACCCGGCCCTTCCGCGATTTTCTTGCCTTCATCCATGACGATGACACGGTCGGAGAGGCGCATCACCATTTCGAGCTTGTGCTCGATCAGCAAGATCGTCAGCCCTTCGGCTTTCAGCTCGGCGATGAGCCCCTGCATTTCCGTGGTTTCGGTGGGGTTCATGCCGGCGGTCGGCTCGTCCAGCAGCAGCAGGCGCGGCCTCAAGGCGAGCGCACGCGCGATCTCGACGCGGCGGCGGTTGGCGTAAGAGAGGCTGTAGGCCGGCTGGTCGATGCGCGGCAGCAGCCGCTCGCCGAAGCGCGCGAGAATGACCTTCACCTCCTCGCGCAGCCGCTCCTCCTCGGCCTTGACGCTGGCGGGGCGCAGCAGCGCCAACCCCAATTCCAGCAGTGGCCCGATCACCGGCACGGCCGGCTTGACCGCACGCAGCCGCGTGTGGGCACCGATCAACACGTTATCCATCACGCTGAGATTGCCGAACACGCGACCGAGCTGGAACGTCCGCGCGATGCCTTCGGCGGCGAGCCGTTCCGGCGAGAGACCCGTGATGTCCTGACCTTCGAAGCGAACCGTCCCGGCGTCCGGCAGGTCAAGCCCGGTCACGAGGTTGAACAGCGTGGTCTTGCCGGCGCCGTTCGGGCCGATGATGCTGATCAGCTCGCCTTTGGCCAGATCGAGATCGATGGCGTCGACGGCGGTGAGGCCGCCGAAGCGGCGCGTCAGCCCGCGCAGGGACAGCATGGTCGTGTGCTGCTCAGCCATCAGATCGTCCCCAACAGGCCCTGCGGCCTGAACCGCACCAGCAGCAGCAGCACGATGCCGTAGATCAGGATGCGGTACTCCGCCGCGATGCGGAACACTTCCGGCAGGCCGACCAGCGCCACCGCTCCGAGAATGGCCCCGACGACATTGCCGAGGCCGCCGAGGATCACGACAGTCAGCGCCAGGATGGACTGCTGCGTGTTGAAGGTCTCGTGGTTGATGTAGGAATAGAGATGCGCGGCGATGCCGCCGCTGACACCGGCGGCAAAGCCACCGAAGATGAAGGCCAGCGATTTGTAGCGGTTCAGGCTGAGCCCATAGGCGCGCGCGGCGATGTCGTCGTCGCGGATGGCGCGAAAACTGCGGCCGAGATGCGATCCGAGGAGGCGTCCCTGCAGCAGCGCCAGCACGACCATCACGATGAAGCTGAACCAGTAGATCGAAATCGGGCTGACCAGCTCATAGCCAAACAGCGACAGCGGCGGGATGCCGGAGATGCCGATCGGCCCGCGCGTGACGCTCTCCCAGTTCAGGATCACCAGCGAGACGATCTCGCCGATCGCGAGCGTTGCGATCGACACATAGTGTCCGCGCAGCCGGAACGACGGCGAGATTAACGCAGTGCCGAGCGCAGCACTCATCAAGCCGCCACCGATGATGGCAAGGCCGACCGGGATGCCGAACGTGAGCGACAGCAGCGCGGAGGTGTAGGCGCCGATCGCGAGCAGCGCGGCGTGCCCGAGCGAGACCTGGCCGATGGTGCCTGCAACAAGGGTGAGGCTCAGCGCGAGCATGCCGAGCAGCCAGGCGTTGATCAGCGTCTGGAGCACGTAGAAGGACACCGGCAACAGCGGCAGGATCGCGAAGACGGCGGTCGCGATCAGCAGCGCCCAGCGCGGAATGCGCACCGGGCGGCTCGGCGCAATGAACGTGCCGGTGAGCGGCTCGGGCGGCGCCTGCCGCGCGCTGGCGAACAGGCCGTTCGGGCGCAGCACGAGCACCACGACCAGCAGCAGGAACGCGAACAGATTGCGGTAGCTGGTCCCGAACACAGCAACACCGTAGCTCTCGACCAGTCCGAGCAGCAGGCTGCCGATCACCGCACCCGGCACGTTGCCGGCGCCGCCGACGACTTCGGCAACGACGCCCTTGAGCGTCGCCTGCAGGCTCATCGCGGTGTCGATCTGGTTGTAGTACATGCCGACCAGCAGGCCGGAAACGCCGCCGAGCGCTGCCGCAATGCCGAACACGGCCTGATTGACGCGATTGACGTCGACGCCCATCTGCATCGCGGCGTCGCGGTCCTGCGCGGTGGCACGCACGGCCCAGCCGAGCTTGCTGTAGCGCAGGAACACGAACAGCAGCAACGCACTGGTGAGGCCGACACCGGCGATGAGCAGATCGAGCGGCCCGATGGTGCCGCCGCCGATCTGGAAGCGGACATCCGGCAACTGGCTCGGCAGGGCGCGCGGATTGGGCGAGAAAGTCAGCATCACGAGCTGATCGAGCACGAAGCTGATGCCGATCGTCGCCAGCAGCGGCGCGATGCGCACCGAGTTCTGCAGCGGACGCAGGCCGAACCGTTCGATGATCAAGCCGACCAGCGCCGCCGCCACCGCGACCACGATGATGGTGAGCGGGAGCGGCGTATGCAGCTGCACCACCGCGACCCAGCCGATATAGGCGCCGACGAGGTAGATCGAGCCTTGCGCAAAGTTGATCAGCCGGCTGACGCCGAAGATCAGCGCGAGCCCGACCGCAACGAGGGCGTAGACGTTTCCGACGATCAGCCCGTTGATCGTGTAGTCGAGCCAGGAAGACACGCAGAAAATCCCCTCAGGTCGGCTTGCCGTCCCAGAGCGCGAACTGGCCCTTGCGCACGACGAGCTCGGCGTTCATGGCGCCCTTGACGCGCCGGCTCTCGACGTCGAACGTCGCTTTGCCGAAGATCACGCTCGATACGTCTTTCACTTTCGTGAAGGCGTCGCGGATCGCACGCCGGTCGGTGCCGCCGATCTTCACCACGGCGGCGGCCATATTCATCGCGTCATAGGCGTAAGCGTTGAACGCGTCGGGCTCCACCCCGTTGTACTTCTTCTTGAAGCCCGCGATGAATTTCTGCACCTCGGGGCGCGGGTCTTCCGGGAAGTAGCGCGTGCCGACATGGACGTCTTCGACGGCCTCGCCGCCGAGCTCCAAGAATTTCGGCGAGTAGACCGAGCTCGCGGCGCAGATCACCTGCTTCAGCCCGACCTGGCGCGCCTGGCGGGCGATCAGCGCACCGTCGGAATAATAGGAGATCAGGATCAGCCCGTCCGGATTGGCGTCACGGACCCGCACCAGCGTGGAGCGGAAGTCGCGCTCTTCCGCGATGTAGCCTTCGGTGACGGCGATTTCGGCGCCGTGCTCCTTCGCGGCCTTGACGAAATAGTCGCGGCTGGTGCGGCCCCAGTCGGTGTTGAGGTGCAGCACGGCGAGCTTCTTCAGCCCGAGACGCTTGACGGCATAGGCCGCCAGCAGCGGCTGCTCGTCAGCCTGACTGACCGAGGTGCTCCACATGAAGTCGCCGCCCTTGGTGAAATCGGGATGCGAATTGGTGAAGCCGAACTGCACCAGCCCGCCGCGCTGATAGATCGGCGAGGCCGCCATCGAGGCGGGGCTGGAGAAGTCGCCGAGCTCCATGACAATCCTGGGATCGGAGACGAACTTCTGGGCGATCGCCACCGACTGGCGCGGGTCGCTCTGGCTGTCCTCGAAACTATAGGCGAGCTTGCGGCCGTTGATGCCGCCCGCTGCCTGGATCTCGTCGAGCGCTAGATCAAAGCCCTGCTTCCACTGCGTGCCATATTGTGCGTTCGGCCCGGTCAACGGACCGCTGACGCCCAGCAAGATTGGTTCGGACGATTGCGCAAGCGCGGCGCGCGAGAAGGCCGCTCCCGCCATGATAGTGGCAAGCGAGCCCTTGACCAGGGTACGACGATCGATGTTGCTCATGGATGGCTCCATCCTGTCAGGTGTTGAAACAACCAGCAATTTCTATGCCGGTGAGATTGGCTATTTCGAGGGCTCGCCGAGCGACAGCATCAGCCGGTTCGCCCAATTGAAGAACGACGCGCCGTTGATGACGTCGACGATCTCCGCATCGTCGAGACCGGCGCGGCGCAGGTCATCGATATTGTCGGGGCCGAACGCGATCGGCGTCGCAGCCAGCGCCACCGAGGCCTTGACGACCGCATTCCAGCGCTCGCCGAGATCAGCGCCGACGCCGTCGTCGAGCAGCCGCTGCACATCGTCGCGGCGCTTGGAATAAGTGCTGGCGAAACGCGCATGCACGGAGGCGCAGTAGATGCAGCCGTTGTAGCGCGAGGTCGCAGCCGCCGCGAGCTCGCGCTCGGCGCGCGGCAGGCCGTCGGCGACGTTGTAGAAGATGTCCTTGTCGGTCTTGGTGCGGGCCTCCAGCACCTCGGGATCGCGCACCAGCAGGCGGAAATACTCGGACTTGGAACGGGACCGATCGACGAGGCCGGCGAAATGCCGCTCGGTCAGCTCGGCTTCGGGCAGCGGATCGATCCACGACACCCAGCCCAGTTCATCCTGGGTGAAGACGACAGGCGGATCGACATTGTTTACAGCGCTCATGATGCAGCCTCCTTACGCGCCGGCCGCGGTGCGCCCGAGCGAGGCACCGAGCACGCGCAGTCCGGTGACGACGCGCACCTGGAACGACAGGAACGCAACGAGCTGAGAGAACGTGACGATGCCGGTGTTCGACCAGCCGGCGGCGAGCAGAGCCTTCATGTCGGCTGCAGCCGCATCGCGCGGGCGGAACACCAGCAGATGCGCATGTTCGAACGCCGCAGCGAGCCGGTCCCCGAGATCGGGCTTGCGCTCCGCGCTGACGCGATAGATCAGGCCGGCCTTGTTCTCGACCGACAGGGGGCCAGCTGGAAACGCACCGTAGGGGCCCGAGGTTTCGCCCCGCGCGATTTCGACATCGACCGCTTCGACCAGCCGCGCGCCATCGGCTGTCGCAGCTAACTTCGCCCGGTAGAAGCCGGCCGTCGTGGGCTCGCGGTGAAGACCGATGACGAAGAGCGCGACCGCAGCGCGCTCCACCAGCGAGACATCGCCGGGGTCGATCGGCTCGAACAGCGAGAGATAGCTCTTCTGTGCATTGTCGCGCGCCTGCAGGCGGCGCGCGCGAATGGCGTCGAGCGCCGAACCCGGTTCGATCCCGGCGAGCGTGTCGATGATATCCTTGGTACCCATCATTGAGCCTCGTGCAACGCGATTCCGTTCATTCCGACTAACCCGCCAGTGCCACGTCGGGTGCGGACCGCGCCCAGCCCAGCGCCGGCGCGACCTTCTCCGCGACCAGCTCGATCGAGCGCAGGATATGGGGATGCGGGGCATCGACCGAATGCGCCTGGAAGACGAGATCGGTCACCCGCTCCAGCGTGGCGTCGGCGCGGAGCGAAGCGATGACGTCGTCGGCCGCTCCGACATGGGTGTCGAACGCCGCGATCATCTCCTCGAGCGTCTCGCCCGGCTTGGCGTGGCCGCCCTTGAGGAATTGGGGCAGCGCGCGCCGCAGCCCGAGATCGGCAAGGCGCATCGCCTCAGTGCGGTCGTCGGCGACGAAGACGGTGCGCGAAGCCATGATGCGGGGCTCGCGTCCCGGCGGCAGCGCTTCGAGATAGGCATCGATCACCGGATTCTGAATCTCGGCCAGCGTTGCCTTCGGCGCCTCCTTGATTCGAGGCTGGGTGCGCGACAGCAACAGGCCATCGCCCGCCTTGCCGGCACGCGCCCCGCCCGCCACAGAGAACGTCGCCTGCCAGATCCGGTTGTCCAATTGCGGCCCCTGCGGATAGAGCGTGTCGCCACCGTCGAGCGGCTTGCCTATCAGCGCGGTGCGGACGATTTCCAAATTGCGCGCAAAGATCTCGTTGCGCTGGGCGCTATCGAGGCCGAAGGCGGCAAAGGCCGAGGGATTGCCGCCGGTGCCGACACCGAGCTCGAAGCGACCGTTGCAGAGCAGATCGAGCACCGCGGCGTCTTCCGCCACCCTCACCGCGTTCTCCAGCGGCAAGGTGACGATGCCGGTGCCGAGCCGGATGCGCGAGGTTTGGGCTGCGACGTAACCGAGGAAAGTAAAGGGCGACGGCAGGCCACCCTCGCGCTCGTGGAAATGGTGCTGCGCAATCCACGCGGAATCGAGGCCCGCCTTCTCGGCGCGCACGATCTGCTCGGCCGCGAAGCGATATCGGTCGGCGGGCGGGGCCTCGTCGAGAAGCCGCGTGAAAAACCCCAGGCGTTTCAGGTTTGCTAAGCGTTTCATACGACCCCTGTCGGACGAGGATGGGCCCCGATGATGTCGGTTGCCGCAGCTCCAGACAAGCGGGCATTGCGCAGGGCTAGTACGCAAGCCTGCCCGCCGGGATCGCCCTGAGCTGAACTTTGGCTGGGCAGACTGCCTACCAGCTCGGCAGAACCGCGCCCTTGAACTTGGTCAGGACGAACTCCTTGACCTCCGCCGTGTGGTAGCTGCCCACCAGGATCTTGACCCAGGGCTTGTCCTTGTCGGCGGCGCGAACGGCGATCAGGTTGACATAAGGCCCCTTCGGGTCCTCGCGCAGGATCGGGTCCTTGACGGGATCGAGGCCCGCCTGGGTTGCGTAATTGGTGTTGATCGCGGCGGCATCGACATCGTCGAGCGCGCGCGGCGCCTGCGCCGCGTCGACCTCGATGAACTTCAGCTTCTTGGGATTCTCGGTGATATCGAGCACCGTCGGCTTGAAGCCCGTGCTGTCCTTCAGCTTGATCACGCCCTTGTCGCGCAGCAGCAGCAGCACGCGGCCGCCATTGGTCGGATCGTTCGGGATCGAGACCTTGCCGCCTTCGGGGATGTCGGCGAAGGCCTTGTGCTTCTTGGAATAGACACCGATCGGGAAATTCACGGTCAAGCCGACGGCTTCGATTTTGTAGCCACGGTCGGCCTTCTGGTTGTCCAGATAAGGCTGATTCTGGAACGAATTGGCCTGGATCTCGCCAGCATCGAGTGCGGCGTTCGGCACGACGTAATCGGAGAATTCGATGAGCTGGATGTCGAGACCCTGCTTGGCGGCGATCGGCTTCACGGCCTCGAAGATCTGGGCGTGCGGCCCCGGCGTCACGCCGATTTTGATGGTCTCGCCTGAAGCGGCGGCCGACCAGGCGGCGAGCACGGTCGCAAGGATCAGGGGGAGGCGAAACGACATCTTGGTCTCCATGACTTGGCGGAAATGATTGGAACCGTATTCGCTTCTCCGCGGCGCGAAATCAATGAAATGGAAATCCATATTGGTCTCCTGGCGCGGACGACGCTTCTCCGTTCGTCCGCATGTGGGGAACGAATGCACCTGCGCAAGCGTGAGGCGCATCACGGCAAAACCGCACTGATCGTTGTCCTAGCCCGATGGAGCGAAGCGCAATCCGGGGCGCCGCCTGCGCGGCAGGACCTATCCTGGTTTGCGCTCGGCTCCATCCCGGCTTCAAACCTCCGCAAATTCGTCATTTCGCCGCAGGGTTTTCTGACCCTGTCGGCATTGCCGCCTCGCCCTCGATGAAACATGATGGGCCCTGGCCAGTGACGACTTGTCCGTGAAGTGGGGATCATTCGATGAACGAGAACGAAATCCGCAAGTCCATCGCTGAGGTGAAGCAGGGCACGCTGTCGCGACGCTCGTTCATGCAGACGATGGCTGCGATCGGGATCGCAGCGCCGGTCGCGAGCCAGATCCTGGTCTGGAACGACGTGGCGATGGCGGATGCCACGCTGCAATACAAACCGACCAAGGCCGGCGGCGGCGGCCCGCTCAAGATCCTGCTCTGGCAGGCCCCGACGCTGCTCAATCCGCATTTCGCGCTCGGCACCAAGGACCAGATCGCCTCGCGCGTTTTCTTCGAGCCGCTCGCCGGTTGGGACAAGGAGGGCAACCTCGTCCCCTGCCTCGCGGCCGAAGCCCCGTCAAAGCAGAACGGCGGCCTTTCGCCCGACGGCCTGAGCGTGACCTGGAAACTGAAGCAGGGCGTGAGATGGCACGACGGCAAGCCCTTCACCGCCGATGATGTCGTCTTCACCTGGCAGTACGCCTCGGATCTCGCCACAGCGGCGTACACGACCGGTTCCTACAAGGACATCACGGTCGAGAAGATCGACGACCATACCGTCAAGGTGCTGTTCAAGGCGCCGACGCCGTTCTGGGCCGATCCCTTCGTCGGCTCGGTCGGTCCGATCCTGCCGAAACATCATTTCGGCGACTATGTCGGCGCGAAGTCGCGCGAAGCGCCCGGCAATCTGAAGCCGGTCGGCACCGGTCCCTACAAATTCGTCGAGTTCAAGCCCGGGGACCTGATCCGGGCCGAACGCAATCCCGACTATCACGTCAAGAACCAGCCGCATTTCGACACGCTCGAAATCAAAGGCGGCGGCGATGCAGTGTCCGCGGCGCGCGCCGTGCTGCAGACCGGCGAATATGACTATGCCTGGAACATGCAAGTGGAGGAGGAGGTCCTCAAGCGCATGGAGGCTAGCGGCAAGGGCAAGCTCGACGTCACGCCCTCCGGCAATGTCGAGTTCATCATCCTCAACACGACCGATCCGTGGACTGAGGTGGACGGCGAGCGCTCCAGCCCCAAGACCAAGCATCCGACGCTGTCAGATCCCGCCGTTCGCCGCGCGATGAACCTGCTGATCGACCGCGAGTCGATCCAGAAGTTCATCTACGGGCGCGGCGGCGTCGCCACCGCGAGCTTCGTCAACGCACCCAAGCAGTTCAAGTCGCCAAAGCTGAAATACGAGTTCGACGTCGACAAGGCCAACAAGGTCCTGGATGAAGCCGGCTGGGCCAAGGGCGCGGACGGCCTCCGCGAGAAGGACGGCAAGAAGCTGAAATTCGTCTTCCAGACCTCGACCAATGCGCCGCGTCAGAAGACGCAGGCCATCATCAAGCAAGCCTGCCAGAAGGCCGGCATCGAGATCGAGATCAAGGCGGTCACGGCATCGGTGTTCTTCTCATCCGACGTCGGCAATCCCGACACCTACTCGAAGTTCTATGCCGACATGGAGATGTACAACACGACGCAGCCGCAGCCCGACCCGGAGCGCTTCCTGAACCAGTGCGTCTCCTGGGAGATTTCCAACAAGGACAACAAATGGCTCGGCCGCAACGTCTCGCGCTGGTCCGATCCCGAGGCCGACAAGGCCTACAAGGCCGCGCAGAACGAGCTCGATCCGGTCAAGCGCGCCGCGCTACTGATCAAGGTCGACGAAACTTTTTGCGAGGCCAACGTGTTCCTGCCGCTTCTATCCCGTAACATCGTCAACGCAGGGGTCAACAACCTCATGGTCGACATGTCGGGCTGGGACGTCACGACCTGGAATCTGGCGAGCTGGTACCGCAGCTGAAGCTTGCAAATTCCATCCTTGCGAGCTCAGTCCTTGCCAGCTCGATCCTTGCAGCTCAATCCCTGCCGCCGAATTGACGGTCGAGGCTTGACGCCGTGTCGGCGCTTCTCAGCCGTTTCATCAGCTCATCCCGCTCCTTGCCGTCGGGCAACGACTCGGCCTTTTCACGGATGGTCCTGGTGAACTCCGCAAGCCGCTCTTGAAGCGTGGTGGTTTGCTGAACGCGACGCCGCCTGTGCACGATCGGGTCTCCATGTCATGGGCACATGCTGTGCCTTCTGGATGGCCAATGATATGAGCGAGCCCAGCCATATCTATATCAAATGATGTAGTTCACGCCATTTGGTGCCGGCGCCCTCTGTTTACATGTGAACAGTCGGCGCTGCTTCAGCAGAGCCGTTCAGGAACGAAAATGCCGGCTGTTACATTGACGCGGCGGAACAGCACGGACGCGCCATGGGCAAGATATTGATCAGCACCGTCGTCGTAAGCCTGGCGCTCATCATTGCCTTCGCGGTCTATGTCATCACTCTGTGAATTGCCGACAGCAGAAGCCGATGATGGTGCGGCTCGGACATCACCCGCGCGCGCAGCAATCGACCAACAGGTCCCAGATCCGCTGCGCCTCGGCCGGCTTGCGGGTTTCGAGCCCCTTCTCCGGGTCGGACTGCGAGTGGCCCGCCACCGATTGCGCTTCGCGCGGCACGATCCATCTCTGGGAGATGGGGTCGTACCATTTTCCGATAATCATTTCAGTCACGCTGATCGACCCACCGATTTGATCCTGGGCGGCGCTACGGCTCGGGCTTCGTCGAATCCCATTCACCGCGCCTCGCCCATTTTACAAATCGGCTTCTTGCCTGATCGTTCCTGCCGCGGCTCAGCCAGGCCGCGCCGGATGAAGCGTACGGGGATGCCGCTCGTGCAACAGCCGCGCGAGTTCTTCCCGCTCCGCAGGCCGTCCCTTCATGGCGGTCTCGAACAGCGCTTCCTGGATGTCGCGGGGCATGTCGCCCCACACGTCCATCGCCGCTCGTCCGAGCAGGCTCGCAAGATGATCCTCACCGTCGCTCATTCGGCTCTCCTGATCTGGTCACGGGAATGGAACAGCTGCGGCTGTGCGGCGTTCCAGTTCCATCATTGTGAAAGGTGTTCGCGAAGCTCGGCAAGGAGCCCAGCGGCCAACATTGTCCCGCCGTCGACGGCATTATCGAGGAGGCCGATGAGACCGCCGGCGAGATCGACGAAGGGAAAGCCGCCAACACCAAGCTGAACGCGGTGGCGCTTCGCAAGGGCGTCAATGCCAAGGCGTCCCAGCGCCGCTTGATCGAGACGCCGTGGTCAAGACGTGCTGGTGAAGATGTACTGGACGCGGCGGCCCGCCCGCGGGGCTGCCACGTTCTCGTTGCGCGCTGGGTCAGATGAACGGCTTCCCGCCGGTGACCGCCAGGGTCGCTCCCGATGTGTAGCTCGAGAGCGGATCGGCGAGCATGACATAGGCGGTCGCGAGTTCGGCCGGCTGGCCGGCCCGCTGCATCGGCACCTGCTTGCCGAAGTTCTTGACCTTGTCCTCCGGCATCGTCGACGGAATCAGCGGCGTCCAGATCGGGCCCGGAGCGACCGCATTGACCCGAATGCCCTTCGCCGCCAGCATCTGGGCGAGCCCACCAGTAAAGTTCTGAATGGCGCCCTTGGTCGTGGCATAGGCCAGCAGGGTCGGATTCGGCATGTCGGAGTTCACCGACGCGGTGTTGATGATCGCGGCTCCCGGGCGCATGTGGGGCACCGCGGCCTTCGTGAGATAGAACATGGCGTGAATGTTGGTCTCGAACGTCCGCTGCCATTCCTCATCGCTGATATCAGCGATCTCCTTGAACGTGTCCTGATGGGCAGCGTTGTTGACGAGGATGTCTATTGCGCCGAACGCCTCGACGGTGCGCTGGATGATCGCGCGACAATGATCGGGATTGCGGATGTCGCCGGGGATCAGGACGACCTTGCGTCCCTCGCGCTCCACCAGCGTCTTGACCTCGGCGGCGTCCTCATCCTCGTTCAAATAGGCGATGACGATGTCTGCACCTTCCCGGGCATAGGCGATCGCGACCGCACGGCCGATGCCACTGTCGCCTCCGGTGATAATTGTCTTCTTTCCGGCCAAGCGGCCCGAGCCTTTGTAGCTCTCTTCGCCATGATCCGGTCGCGGGTTCATCGTGCGCGTCGAACCGGGCATCGATTGCTGCTGCGGCGGAAAAGGCGGCTTTGGATAGTCGGTCATGAAGCGGCTCCAGCGATTTACTCCCCTAACGGAAAGCTTTTGGAAGCGTTCCTCGCGGTTCCATCAAGCCTCGTGGCCAAGCCGCACGATGATGTCGTTCGGCAACAGGGCTGGCGCGTCGGCGGCGCCCAATCGCCATAGGCTCTCGCCCGCAACCAGCGCCGGCATGGGCAATTGGCGATCGGCTAAATTGGCGACAATCTGCAAGATGTCTCCCTTCTCCGTCCGCCACCGGGCATCCAGGCCGCCATTACGCTGGTCCTCTCCCAGCAACTTGCAATGAGCCGACACGAAACCCTGCTTGATCAGCGGCACGATTCTCTCGCGCCGTATCTTCAGCAATCGGGTTGTGAGGCCGCGAAACCTGGCGCTGGCGGGAGAGCGGTCGATGCCGGTCCAGTCGAGCTTCGATGCCGTGAAGGTTTTTTCGTCGCACGGGTCCGGAATCCTGGCGCGCATGTCGGGCGTCGAGAATGCCTTGAAATGCGCGAACTCCTTGCGCCGGCCTTCCCGCGTCAATTCGGCGGCTTCGCCGGACCAGTCGGCGAAGAACAGGAACGGCGTCTCGGCCGCGGCTTCCTCACCCATGAATAGCATGGGGATATGCGGGTTCAGGAGAACCAGCGCCATGGCCTGATCCAGTTTTTCCGGACCGACCAGCGCGGAAAGCCGCTCCCCGAGCGCGCGATTGCCTATCTGGTCGTGGTTCTGGGCGAAGAAGATGGTGGCCTCAGGCGGCAGATGCGCGCTCGGCTCGCCGCGCGGTTCGTCATGCAGCGGAAAGATTTCGCCCTGGTAGGCAAAGCCCTCGGTGAGCGCTCGCGCGAGATGTTCGAGCGGCCTGTCTGCGAAGGCGCGATAATAGCCTTCGTCCTCGCCCGTCAACAGGACGTGGAGCGCGTTGTGAAAATCATCGCCCCATTGCGCGTCATAGAGCCGGGTTCGCCCTGGCGCCCGGTCGAGCAGGCGGGCCTGATTGTCCTCGTTCTCCAGCATCAGATGCACGCGCCGGCCCGGCAGCTGACTGCGAACCGTCTCGGCCAGCTCGATCAGGACATGGCGGTCGGAATCGTCCTTCAGCGCGTGAACGGCGTCGAGCCGCAAGCCGTCGAACCCGTAGTCGCGCAGCCACATCAACGCGTTCTCGATCAGGAACTCGCGCACGAACGCGCCGTCGTGTCCCTCGAGGTTGACGGCAGGGCCCCAGCCGGTGCTGTGGCGCTTGGTGAAGAAGCTTTCCGCATAGAGATGCAGATAGTTCAACTGCGGCCCGAAATGGTTATAGACGACATCGAGATAGACCATGATGTCGAGGGCATGCGCCGCGCGCAACAGCCGCTTGAGGTCTTCCGGCCTGCCGTAGCGTGCATTTGGCGCATTCAGCAGCACGCCGTCATAGCCCCAATTGTGCCGGCCGGGGACGTCATTGAGCGGCATCAGCTCGATTGCGGTGATGCCGAGATCGCGCAGATAGGGCAGCTTCTTCTCGACGCCGGCATAGGTGCCTTCCTCGCTGAAGGTGCCGACATGCAGCTCGTAGATCACGGCCTCCGCCCAGGGGCGGCCGGGATAGAGCACCGAGTCCCGGAACGTCGCGGTGTCGATCACCTCGCTCGGCGCCCCGACGTCGTCGGGCTGGAAGAACGAGGCGGGATCGGGAACGACCAGGTCTGCGTTGATTCTGAACTGATAGCGCGTGCCGACGTGCGCGGTGGGACTCAACGATTGGTACCAGCCATCGTGGTCGCGCGTCATCCGGAGTGGCGGCCGGCCGGCTTCGAGCAATTCGACCGATTGCGCCGTCGGCGCCCAGAGGTTGAAGCAGACCCCGTGATCGAGGCATCGAGGGCCGTGGTGTCGCGCTTGCCCGGCCATTCCCAATCTGTGACTCAAACCTAGCCGCCTTTGCGTGGCTGGAAATAACAGCAAGCTTCGCGAGGCCCGATTTTGCGATCGCTCAAGCATGCTCAGGACGGGAGAAGCCGAGATGCAGGCATTCGTTCCTCAGGCCGGCGCCACACCGATGCGCCATGCTCGTTGTGTGCACTTTTGGGCCAAGGTGCGGCGACGATGGTTGGGGAAGATCACTGTTGCAAACAGGGAACGGAATCGCCTGGGCGACGGTTGCAATTCTACACGGGAGATTTCGCCATGCGCCGCTCGAAGCCACAGCCGATCCGCAACAAGCTCGACCTTGCCGACCCTACTCAGGTCCGCCTCGTCAGAAAGCGTCTGGGACTGTCCGACGCAGAGCTGACCAGCATCGTCGAGCGGACCGGCAACTCGATTGCGGCCATCAGCAAGGAGGCGGCGCTGCAAAGGGCAACCACGCTGCCCAAACCGGACGATGTGCCTCCTGCCGCCGTAGTCGCTTCGGCGGCGGTTGGCGACCAAACCACCGGCGAAGTGGCGGCGACTGCACCAATTTCTTGAACGGCATTTCGGGGCAATAATGGACCAACAAGCACATTCAGACGACGCCCTGACACGGGCAGCCTCGAGCCTGCGTCGCTCGCGGATCAGCGAGGGCAAACCGTTTCCGCTCGGCGCCACCTGGGACGGGCTTGGTGTCAATTTCGCGCTGTTTTCGGCCCATGCCACCAAGGTCGAACTCTGCCTGTTCGACGACGGCGGCGAGACCGAATTGGAGCGGATCGAACTCCCGGAATATACCGACGAAGTTTGGCATGGCTATTTGCCCGCGGCCCGTCCCGGCACCGTCTACGGCTACCGCGTTCATGGCCCCTACGAACCCGACGGGGGACACCGCTTCAATCCCAACAAGCTCGTGCTCGATCCCTACGCCAAACAGCTGGTCGGCCGGTTGCGTTGGGGACCGGAGCTGTTCGGCTACCAGCTCGACCATGCCGACAAGGATCTCTCCTACGACGAACGCGACAGCGCGCCCTTGATGCAGAAATGCCGCGTCATCGACCCGGCCTTCACCTGGGGCGCCGCGCGCAAACCGGAAGTGCCGTGGGAGCGGACGATCGTCTACGAGATGCACGTCAAGGGTTTTACCCAGCTGCATCCGTTGGTGCCCGACGCAGACCGTGGCACGTTCTCCGGTCTTGCGCATTCGGAGGTGCCGGCCTATCTGCGATCGCTCGGCATCACCAGTGCAGAATTGTTGCCGATCCATGCCTTCGTCGACGACAGCTATTTGGTCGAGAAAGGCCTGCGCAATTACTGGGGCTACAACTCCCTTGCCTTCTTCGCGCCGGAGCCGCGTTACCTCAAGACGCCGTTCGCGAACGAATTCAAGGCCATGGTCAACCAGTTCCACGCCCATGGCATCGAGGTCATCCTCGACGTCGTCTACAATCACACCGCGGAAGGAAACGAGCTCGGCCCGACGCTGTCATTCAAGGGCATCGACAATGCCAGCTATTACCGCCTCCTGCCGGACCAGCGGCGCTATTACATCAACGACACCGGTACCGGGAACACGGTGAACCTGTCGCACCCGCGCGTGCTGCAACTGGTCGCCGATTCCCTGCGCTACTGGGCGACCGAGATGCGGGTCGACGGCTTCCGCTTCGACCTCGCCACCATCCTGGCGAGGGAGCCCTACGGTTTCGACGAAGGCGGCGGCTTCCTTGATGCCTGCCGCCAGGATCCCGTGCTCTCCAGTGTCAAGCTGATCGCCGAGCCTTGGGATATCGGTCCGGGGGGCTATCAGGTCGGCCAGTTTCCGCCGGGATGGGCGGAGTGGAACGACAAATTCAGGGACACGGTGCGCGCTTTCTGGAAGGGCGACGAAGGTACGATCGCAGACTTCGCCAAACGCGTGTCCGGATCCGGCGATCTCTTCAACAAGCGCGGCCGCCGGCCATGGGCCAGCGTCAACTTCGTCACCGCCCATGACGGTTTCAATCTCAACGATCTCGTCTCGTACAACGACAAGCACAACGAAGCCAACGGCGAGGACAATCGCGACGGCCACAGCAACAATCATTCCTGGAATTGCGGCGCAGAGGGACCGACGGACGATCCGGAAATCATTGCGCTACGCGAGCGCCAGAAGCGCAATCTGCTGGCGACCATGCTGTTGTCTCACGGCACGCCCATGCTGCTTGCCGGCGACGAATTCGGACACACCCAGCACGGCAACAACAACGCGTACGCCCAGGACAACGAGACCACATGGCTCGACTGGATGGGCATCACCGCGAACGGCCGCAGCCTGCGCGAATTCACGCGCAAACTGATCGCCACGCGCAAGGCATTTCCGATTCTCTACCGCAGCCGCTTTCTCGTCGGCTCGCACAACGAAGAGCTGGACGTGAAGGACGTGACGTGGCTCGCGCCGTCCGGGGAGGAGATGACGACGGAGCAGTGGCAGGACGGCAACGCCAAATGCTTCGCTTTGCTGCTCGACGGCCGCGCCCAGGAGACCGGGATCAAGCGCCGCGGTTCGGACGCAACCATGCTGCTGATCTACAATGCTCATCACGACGTCGTCAATTTCACCTTGCCCGCTGTCGCCGAGGGACGCAGCTGGATCGGGTTGATCGACACCAATCAACCGGAGGGGCAGATGCCCGCATTCGACTTCGGGCATGTTTATGCGATGACCGGACGATCCCTGGTGGTGTTCGGCCTCGCCACCGAGAGCATCGCCACCCGCCGCCTGCGCCAGGGCCTCGGAGCGCTGCTGGACGTCGTGGAGGCGCCGCTGCCGGGATAGTCCGCCATGATAGCGCGAGAAGACTTTTCGAGTTGATGACGACAGGGAACGCACGCAGGTCACCGGCGTTCGAGTAGATGGGGCATCAGTCGGAGAACACCGAGATGAAGTTCACAGGTGCCGTTATCCTCGCCGCTCTCGCGCTGCCTGCAGCAGCTTGGGCGCAGGCCAGCAAGCCTGACGTTTCGTCCGCGCCAAGCGCGCAGAATTCGGGTGCCGGCATTGCCGGACAGCCCGGCAACAAGAACGGACCGGCCGCCAAGCCTGGTGAAACCGTCGGATCGAATTCGACGAGCTCCACTGGCAACACCGCCGTGCAATCGCAGGACCCGTCGAATATTCAAGGGGCTCCCGGCAACAAGAACGGGCCTCCCGCCAAGCGCCCGGATCAACGCTGATCGAATTCGTCCACAATCCTGCCGCCGACATCGAATGATCTGCGCCGCATATCACCGGCGCAGATCATTTGGTTAGGAACAAACCATTGGCGCCGCCCGTTCGGGAAGCATCTTCTTCCACAATCCCCAGATCGAGAGTCCCCCCATGTATCATCACGTCAAGAAGCTGATGTTCACCGTTCGCGTCGACGAACCCGATCCGCGCTTTGGCAACATGCTGCTGGAGCAGTTCGGCGGCGCCAACGGCGAGCTTGCGGCCGCGATGCAGTACTCGATCCAGGGGTTGAACTGCGAGGATCCCGATCGCAAGGACCTCCTGATGGACATCGGCACCGAAGAGCTCAGCCATCTGGAAGTGGTCGGCACGTTGGCGCGGATGCATCTCAAGCCCTCGAAGTTCGACCGCCAGGCGGCCGAAGCCGATCCCCTCATCGCCATCGCGGGCGGCGGCGGCGTCAATCTCTTCAACTCCCAGGGCAATGCCTGGACCGCCGACTATCTGAAGATCACCGGCGAGCTCGACGTCGATCTGCGCAGCAACATTGCCGCAGAGGCGCGGGCCAAGATCGTCTACGAGCGGCTGATCAATTTCTGCGACGATGCCGGCAGCAAGGATGCGCTGCAGTTCCTGATGACTCGCGAGATCACGCACATGAAGGCGTTCGCGCTGGCGCTCGAGAGCATGGGCAAGCCGGCCTTCAGCATCGGCCGCATCGCGCCGACGCCCGGCCTCGTCGACCAGTTCTTCAACGATTCCACCGGCGCCGGCGACCATGGCGAGATCGACACGCGTGGGCCGTGGAACGAGGGCGGCGACTGGGTCTTCACGGACTCGCCGGCAATCCAGGCGGGCGAACCGGGTCCGGCCACAGCCATCGTCACCGAGAGCTCGCCGCCCGCGGACGAAGCGGGTCTCGGCGATCTGCTCATCAACGAGCTGCGCGATATCCTGCATGCCGAGAAGCAATTGACCAAGGCGCTTCCCAAGATGGCGGAGGCCGCCCGCTTCGACCAGTTGCGCGAGCTGTTCGAGCAGCACCTCGCGGAGACCGAAGCGCAGGTCGAGCGCATCAACGAATGCTTCGAAATGCTCGGCAAATCCGCCCGCGCCAAGCCCTGCAAGGGCATGATGGGCCTCGTCGAGGAGGGCCAGGAGATCATGGCCGAGGGCGAGGACAAGGAGGACGCGGCGGCCGACCTCGCCCTGATCGGCGCAGCACAACGCGTCGAGCATTACGAGATCGCAGGCTATACCACGGCCCGCAACCTCGCCCAGCAGCTTCGCCACAGTGCCATTGTCGCCTTGCTGTCGAAATCACTCGCGGAGGAGGAGAACGCCGATCAGCTCCTCAACCAGGTGGCCCGCTCGCTGATGTCGGTGGCGAAAATGCCCGCGGCAGTCGAGCAGACCGAATGATCCTCAGGCGTCGAGGAGTTCGAGGAATTCCTCGACGCGCCTGAACGGGTCCTGATCACGGCGACCGGCGTAGACGACGCGGTCGCCGTCGCGTTGTAGCGCTCCCGCCTGCGACTTCGCCCTCGATTTCCGCAGCCGCCCCGGCAGGAACGTCGCGGCGACGGCCTCCGGCCCGACATCGAGCCTAACGATGCCGCGCCGTTTGCAATCGATACGGAGCCTGGCGGATGCGAAGAAGTCGCGGGCCTCCGGCGGCAGCCTGCCGAAACGACGCGAGATCTCCTCCTCTAGATCTTCCAGATCGTCGTCGCTTCGGCACCTGGCAGCGCGCCCATAGATCTCGAGCCGGACCGCTTCCGATTGCACGTAGCCTTCGGGCAGCATGTCGGCCAACGGCATATTGAGATCGGGCACCCACAAATCGGCGCCGGCATCGCTGCCACGCTCGGACGCCCGCTTCAGCAGATGACTGTAGAGCACCGGTCCGAACACCTGGACGTGACCGGACTGCTGTTCCGAAAACAGATCGCCGGCGCCCCTGAGGTCGAGGTCGCGCTCGCTGATCGCAAAGCCGGCACCCGGCTTGCTGAACTCCTCCAGCACCGCCAGACGCTTCTCGGACTGCTCCGAGGTCGATTCCGTCAGCAGATGGGCAAAGGCGCGCGTGCCGCCGCGTCCCACCCGTCCCCTGAGCTGATGCAGCTGCGCAAGTCCGAATTTTTCGGGCCAGCACACGACGATGGTGTTCGCGCGCGGAATATCGAGACCGCTTTCCACGATATTGGTCGCCAGCAGCACGTCCGCCTCGCCATCCACGAAACTCATCATGCGGTCGTCGATCTCGTCCACGGGCAGTCTGCCGTGAAGACAGACGATGCGCAGCTCCGGTGCCACCGATTGCACCCGCGCCAGCATCGGCTCCAGATCCTGGATGCGCGGGCAGATCAGAAAGCTCTGACCGTGCCGCCTGCGCTCGCGCAGCAGCGCCGCGGCGATGGCAGCGTCGGACAGCGGCGCGATCCTGGTCACGATGGGAAGGCGATGAACCGGCGGCGAGGCGATCACGCTGAGATCCCTGAAGCCGGCAAGTCCCGCGGCGAGCGTGCGCGGGATCGGCGTGGCGCTCATCCACAGCGAATGGGCCCCCTTGGCGAGGCCCGAAAGCTTCCCCTTCTCGGCCGCGCCGAAATGCTGCTCTTCGTCGATGATGACGAGGCCAAGGTCGGCGAACTTCACGTCCTTTGCCGCAAGCGCCTGCGTGCCGACCACGACTTTCAGCGTGCCGCGCCGCAGCCCCTCCTTGGTCTCTCGCGTCTCCGGGCCTGAGCTGGCCCGCGACAGGCTTCCCACCTCGATTCCGAGGGGGCCGAACCGCTTGCGGAAGGTCTCGACATGCTGCCGCGCCAGCACGGTCGTCGGCGCAGCGATCGCCACCTGCTTGCCGGACAGCGCCACTGCGGCCGCCGCCCGCAGCGCGACCTCGGTCTTGCCGAATCCGACATCACCGCAGATCACCCTGTCCATGGGATGGCCCGCCGCAAGATCGTCGAGGACGTCTTGAATCGCCTGGCCCTGGTCCGCTGTCGTGAAATAGGGGAACCGCGCGACGAATTTTTCGTAAGCCGGCCCCGGCGGCACCAGTTTGGGTGCACGGCGGCGGAGGCGCTGGCTGATGTGTTTGGCGAGCGCCTTGGCGGCGACCTGGATTTCCGCTTCCGCCTCGGTGCGCCGCGCCCACCAGCTGCTGCCGTCCGCCTTGTCCAGCGTCAGCTTGCCGGGCTCGCCGGCATAGGGCCAGATCACGGCGAGATCGGACGGCGGTACGAGCACGGCATTGTCGCCCGCGAATTTGAGCCTGATCATCTCGCGTCGCGATCCCTTGCCCATGTCGAGGGTCTGCAAGCCATCGAGCACGGCGAGCCCGCGTTGCAGATGGACAATGGCGGCGCCCTTTTCGGGCACATCGGGATGATCGAATGCCGGATTCCAGGCTCGCGCCATCGGCTGGGGATGATGAGCCCGGCTGCCGAGCACGTCGGAGGCGGTCACGACGACAAGCGGCTTGCGGCCGGCGCCAATGAACCCCGCGTCGAAATCGGCCAGCAGCGCACCTTCGCGGCTCCGTGCCTTCGTCACCTCGTTCCAATCGGCCAGGCGCTCCGCCTTGATGCCGCTCATGCGCTCCATCGCGCGAAGGTCGTCCTCGACAGCCGCGACGAACAGCAGCCGCGATCCGCCGCGCTGCATGTCGGCGACGAAGGCGCGAAGCGCCTTGCGCGGCGAGGCCAGCTTCGAGAACTCCGGAGTCGAGATGAAGGCGGCCTTGCGCGACAGCACGCTGATGCGCTTCTTCAGCTGCTTCCAGTCCTGTTGCCCCAGGTATTCGCGCTCCGCATCCCTGCGGCCGGCGGCGTCCTCGATCGTGCCCAGCCAGCTCTCGGCGTGGGTCGATACCCCGGCATCCGCAATCCATCGCGCGCGGCTGCAATAATCCGGCAGCGTCGCCCGCTGTCCGCGCGTAGCTCCCAGTGCGATCCGCTCGGACATGGGATCGATGATCAATTCGGCGGTCTCGTAGACGACCTCGTGCTCGATGGGATCGACGGCGACGATCTTGCGGATCGTGTCTCCGGAATGCTCGATCCGGAAGGGAGCGAGCGCGCCGGCGGGAAACACTTCGAACGTCTTGCCGTGGAACAGGACGCCGCCCGGATACTCCGCCTCTTCGTCGAGATCGTAGCCGAGAGCTTCCAGCCGCGTCTCCAGCTCGGGCCCGGAATAGGGCGCGCCCACCTTCAGCGTGAGGCTCGACCGCGACCAGCTCGCCGGCAGCGGCAGCCGTTCCATGATCGCTTCCGCGGTGGACACCAGGAAGACGGGCTTCTTTGCCTTGGCGAGACGCCGCAGCACCGAGCTGCGCCGGCCCGCGATCTCGCGGGAGGGCTCGAGGCCGTCGAAGGGCAGCGTGTTCAGGCGCGGAAACACCAGCACGTCGACCGAGGGATCGAGGGCGTGGATCACACCGCCCAGTCGCTCCGCCCTGCTCTCGTCGTCGCAGAGGAAGACGAGGCCGTCACGGCCGGACTTCTCCCACTGCTCGAGCAGATGCAGCGCCAGCATGCCGAGCGGCGATGAGGAGGCGACCGCGGAACGCGAGGCGCTCTTCTCCAGGCGCTGGCCTTTCGAGCTCGTGCTTCTCGAGCTCGTGCTCTTCGTGCTCTTGCGTTTCGCGCTTTTGCTTATCGAGCCTTTGCTTTTCGAGCTCTTGCTTTTTGTCTTTATCGCGCCGGTCGTGGCCCGGGCTTTCCTGGTGGGCGCCAATGTGTATCCAACTTTGTTTCGCAAATAGAGGCGAGCGACGACGAGCCCTCCCGTCGAACTCCGTCGATAACGCGCCTCGGGCCTGAGCGCCCAGTGACGTCATTACAATTTTGCAATTGCGTTGAAAAGCAGAGACAGCGGGGGAAGGCAAGCGGCCTGAGCGGGCAGAAGCTAACGGACAGGCGGCTATTGCAGGACCTTCGGCAGCACCACGACCACGTCCACGCTCTGCGCGAGGATCTGCGTGGCGACCACAGCGAGCTGGTGCGAGAACTCGTCCTCGATCTCGGCCGCGCAGTCCTCGTCGCTGGCGATGGCAAACAGCAGATTACCGTCGATCTCGTCGAACCGGATGCCGGCGAACAGGCGATCGAAAATCTCGGCGCCCGCGATGTACGCGATTCGCGCCTGGATGGCCTGGTCCTCGACGAGCGACAACTTCCTCATGGACGCAACATATGGCCGCACCACCCGAATGCAAGAGCAGGAGAGCGCTGGCGCGGCGTGCCTTGCGAACTATATTGGTGGCATCGTCCCGCCTGACTGCGTTTGCCCTTGAGGAAATCCTTGATTCTGTTCCTGTTGCTGATCTTCCTGCCGATCGGCGTATCGGCCGGCCGCTATTACTTGCGCGGCGACGGCCGCGGCAACTGGCAGACCGCGGATCGCTCCAGTGCCGGCCTGCTGCCGCCCGCATCCGCCAATCCGGATGCGCTGATCCGCGTGTTCGCCGCGCGCACCGTGCGCTGGCGCAGTATTTTTGCCGTCCACACCTGGATTGTCGTCAAGGAGAAGGGCGCCCCGACCTACAGCCGATACGACTACACGGCCTGGGGCGACCCTGTTCGCAGCAACGGCTTTGCGCCCGACGGCCGCTGGTTCGGCGCCTTGCCGGAAACGGTCGTGGCGGTCGACGGCGCGCGGGCCGAAGCGTTGATCCCGAAGATCCATGCCGTCATCGAGAATTACAGGTTCCGCGCCTATGGCGACTACAGCGCCTGGCCCGGACCGAATTCCAACACTTTCGTGCAGGCGGCGCTGGACGCCGTTCCCGAGCTGCGCGCCGTGCTGCCGCCGACTGCTATCGGCAAGGACTTTCCCTACAGCGGACGCTGGGCCGGCATCACGGCGTCCGGCACCGGCCTCTACGCCTCGCTGTCGGGCTATCTCGGCATGACCATCGGCTGGGTCGAAGGGGTCGAGATCAATTTCCTCGGCGCGGTGCTCGGCCTCGACATCCGCCGCCCCGCGCTGAAGCTTCCAGGCATCGGCCGCCTGGGTATCGCGGCCGGCGCGTAAAGCCATGACGGAGCAGTCCCATCAAAGTCGGTGCCCTCCCAAGCTTGCCGACATCGTCCTTCCAATGTGTGCTTCAGGTCACAGCAGAATCGAGCGCCTTGGCCTAGACTGAACTTGCATGGCCGCAAACAAGGTAACGGCGGTACGCACGAGGCTGGAGAGGCGACCAACAGCTACGGACTTTTGAAGCCGCCAGGTGAAGAACTCGGCGGCTTTTTCTCTGTCGAACGCGCGGCCGAAGCTTGTTAGCTGCCGATGTGCTACCGGAACTTCTACCGTTTGTCTGAGGAATCCGAGAGCCTCCGCTGATCGCGCTCTTCTTCGATCTGCCGTTCCGCTTCGACCCAGAACTCCACATCGCGATCGTCCGGGCGACCGGCTTGCTCCCAGAGCTCGTACGCGCGCGCTCGCACCTTGCCGCGCCGCATCATGCGAAGCAGCTTTTGCTTCAGATCCTCGGCGAACGTCCTGAATCTCTGGACAGTGGTTTCGTCTTTGACAAGGGCTGCCGCTCGCGTTGCGAGTTCGATCTGGTGCTCTATCTTTTGCCGCTCGTCCACCGCAAACCCCGCCGCAGCCACGGGCCTGCGTCGCAGCCCGTGCTGCTCACAACCTCAATTCCTGCTGGAAGCCTCTGTTCCGCCTTCAATGCCAGGTCCTTCAATGCCACGTGGTGTCCGCTTCGACGATCACCGCCCTTGTTTCGGGATCTTCCGTCGCGTTGCAGGTGCAGGGCATGCCCTCACCGCATCGGCAGCCGCCCAATTCGTCGCTCCAGGCGCGGAGCGGATGGTTTTCGCAGACCCATCCCAGACCGTGGCAGAATGGGCAGCTCTTGTCGGTCACAGCGTATCCGGCGTCCGCATGGGGTTCGACTTGTCCTCGTTGCGCAACTCCTGCTCGGCCGCGTGCCAGAACTCTTCCTCGCGGCCTTCCGGCTTGCCCGCCTGTTCCCACAAGCGGTGCGCGCGTTCTCTGATGTCGTGATCGGTCGGCTCCGGCATTGCATCTCCTGCGAAGAGACACGGCCCCACCCTGGGGGGTATGGGGGCTTGGAGGCGGGGCCGTGCAGGCCAGCAAATCGGCGGCGAGGCTGGCCCGCTGAGTCAAGCCTCGATGGTGCGCAAGAGTTCCTAGCGAGACGTTGCCATCAGCCGAAATCTGCGATGCGGGCGTCGAGCGCAAACATGCTTTGATAAACTTCCGGCTCGCTCGCCCTGGCCATGACGTCGGGGGCAATTTCCGCGGCTTTCCGCAAGGCAGCCTGCAGCGACGCAACGTCGAGCGCCTCGATCAGCAAAAGCCCCGCGAAGAAGCCCTCGTTCTTCCGCATGCCCTTCTCGGTCGTCCGCACTGATGTCCGCGCCTCGTCGGTCGCGCCGATCTGCACGGCGGCAACCCCGTCGCACGCAACGAGCGCCCGGGCCAAACCTTGGGGATCCTTCGGCAAGGTCTCGATCCGCAGCGCCACGATCGATGCGCCCTCGCCCCGCCCTCCCCGTGCAATCATGACGCCGCCGCCCCGCACGAAATTTCCGAGCTTCGGCATGATGCGCTGGGACCACGGCGTCGGTGCGTTGAGGCGCGCCAGATAGGCCTCGCCGTCGAGGACTTCCGGCGTCTTCAGCTCATACAGAATGAAGAAGCGGTTGATGTCGTCCCTTGCCGCGCGGAAGACACGCGATGCCAGGAAGCCCTTCGTCGTCACGCGCTCGGTCGTGTGCTCGCGCGTCAGCCAGTGCCGGTAGTCGGTCAGGTCGTGAGCCTCGACGTCGCTCCAGATGGCGAGAAATCCCGTGCCGCGCATCCCGCCCTCCATGCCTACACCTTGCCGCCGGCCGCAAGCCCGTGCAGAGCCGGTGCGATGGCCTCAGGCAATTGGCCCAGCCGTTGGACCGCCGCGAGCATCGCGGCGAGATAACCATAGGGACCCAGGCCGCAAATGACCGCCGTGCAGGCACTCGACGTGATCGAGTGGCGGTGCAGCTCGTCCCGCGCGTGAATGTTCGAGATATGCACCTCGATCTTCACACCCTCGAAAATCTTCAGCGCGTCGATCAGCGCGATCGAGGTGAATGAATAGGCCGCGGGATTCATGATGATGACGTCCGCGTTGCCATGGGCGGACTGGATCAGGCTGACGAGTTCGCCCTCCATGTTCGATTGATGGAACGACATCGAAACGCCGAGCTGGTCGGCCAGCGCGCGGCAGCTCGCCTCGATCTCATCGAGCGTCGTCGAGCCGTAAATGTGGGGCTCGCGGATGCCCAGGAAATTGAGATTGGGTCCGTTGAGGATCATGATCCTTGCGGCCATTTTCGCTTGTCCTTCCTTTGTTGCCGACGCCTCTAGCCGCTGAACCACTTGGCCGGGATCGTCACCAATCCCGGGAATAGCACCATCGCGAACAGGACGATCAGTTGCGCGATCAAGAAGGGCCAGACGCCCTTGATGATGTCCTCCATGCTGATCCTGGAGACGCCGCAAACCACATTGAGCACGATACCAACCGGCGGCGTGATGAGGCCGATCGCATTATTGATGATGAAGAGGACGCCGAAGTAAACGGGATCGATGCCCGCCGCCTTGACGATCGGCATCAGGATGGGCGTGAGGATGAGGATGGTCGGTGTCATGTCGAGGGCCGTTCCCACGATCACCACCACGACCATGATTGCCAGCATCAGGAGCGTGTTGTTGCCCATGAAAGGCTTCAGCAGGGCGACGATCTGTGCCGAAATCTCGGACACGGTGATGAGCCAGGACGATACCAGCGCCGCTGCCACGAGAAACATCACGATGCTCGTCGTCAGCGCAGAGGAGACGAACACCTCATAAAGCTGCGACGGCTTCAATTCCCGATAGATGCAGGTCGCGACGAACAGCGAATAGACGGCGACGACCACTGCGGCTTCCGTCGGCGTGAAGATGCCGAAGCGCAGGCCGACCACGATGATGACCGGCAGCATCAGCGCCCAGAAGCCGTCAACCACCGCTTTCACCATTTCCGAGAGCGATGCTCTTGGCGGCGGCGTCAGGTTCTCCTGGCGCACCACCCACCACCAGGCCAGGCAGAGCCCTGCCCCGAGCAACATCCCCGGGACGATCCCGGCCAGAAACAGTTTCGAGATCGACACGCCCGCGGCGACACCGAAAATGACGAATCCGATGCTGGGCGGAATCACGGGCGCGATGATGCCGCCGGCCGCCACCAGACCCGCCGCGTAGGATTTCTTGTGCCCCGCCGCCACCATCATCGGCACCAGCAGGGCGGCCAGCGCCGCGGCGTCAGCTGCCGCGGAGCCCGAGAGCGACGCAAGGATGCAGGACGCGAGGATCGTCACGTAACCAAGTCCGCCGCGAAAATGCCCGACCGCGACGAGCGCAACGTTGACGATTCGCTTGGCCAGGCCGCCCTTGTTCATGACCTCGCCGGCGAGCATGAAGAAGGGAATGGCCATCAGCGGAAAGCTGTCCGCGCCGTTGATGACGTTCTGCGCCACGATCTGGGCGTCGAACATGTCGATCGTGCTCATCAAGGCCACGCCGCAGACGATCAGCGCAAAGGCGATCGGCATGCCCAGCGCCATGGCGCCGAGCAGCGAGAAGGTGAAGACGGCAATCGTCATGGCGTGATCCCGGTGATTTCCAGGATGTGAGCGCCGCGCGGCACGATACGGGGAGACAGCATCAGTGCTCCTCCGATTCCCTGACGGCGACCATGTCGGCTTCGCTGGCCTGTCCGGACATGACGCGGAACAGGTCGTAGAGAAGGATCACTCCGGCTGAAACGCCGAAGATCACGCCCACGCCATAGAAGATGCCGAGCGACAGGCCGGTCGCCGGGGCGCGGTCGTCGATATTGATGATCGTCTGACGCCAACTTCCCGAGAGCAGAAGCCAGTCGGCGAACAACATCAGGACGTAGCTGACGATGAAGCAGATGCGTTTGCCGTAAGCCGGTAGCATCCGCACAAGGCTATCGACTCCCAGATGGGCGTGCTCACGCATTGCCACGACTGCACCGAGGAAAGTCAGCCAGACCAGGAGCCAGCGCGACAGCTCCTCCGAGATCGCGATACCGGAGTTGAAGCCGTAGCGCAGCACCACGTTGCCGAACACCAGCACCACCATCACCGCAAGAAATGCGGCAATGATGCCCTTCAGCAGGGTGCAATAGAGGTCGAGAAATCGCGCCATACGTGCCGTCCGGGCAAAGTCGGGTTCAGGGCCGGCCGACTGGCCGGCTCCGCCTCTTGCATGCTGACGAGGTCGACTATTTCACGTCCTTGCGGATGCGATCGAGCTCGTCGTTGAAGAGCTTGACCGCTTCCGGCTTGAGATTGGCGGCAATCTTGTCGACGACCGGCTGCGCGGTCTTGCGCATGCGATCGAGCTCTTCCGGCGCGACGGTGTTGTACTGCATGCCCTTTGCCTGCAATTCAGAGAGGGCCTTTTCGGTCTGAAGGCGCGTCTGCTCCTTTTGATAGCCTCGGCTTTCCTCATACGCCTCGCGCATCAGGCGCTGCTCGGTCGGCGAGAGCTTGTCCCAGAACGCCTTGCTCACCAGGATGATGTTCAGGGTGAAGGTGTGATTGGTGGCGGAAACGTATTTTTGCACTTCATAGAACTTGTTGGAGAGAATGACCGTGAAGGGGTTCTCCTCGCCGTCGACGGTGCGGGTCTCCAACGCCGAATAGAGTTCGCCGAAAGCCATCGGAACGGGATTGGCCTTGAAGGAGCCGAAGGTCTCGAGGTAGACCGGGTTCGGAATCACGCGAAGCTTGAGGCCATTGAAATCCTCGACCTTGGTGATCGGCCGCGTGCTGTTGGTGACGTTGCGGAAGCCGAGGCCCCAATATCCCAGACCGATCAGCCCCTTCGACGGCAACGTATCGAGCATTGACGTGCCGAATTTGCCGGTCCCGAGCGCGTCGGCCTGCTCGATGGTCTTCACGATAAACGGAAAGTCGATGAGGCCGAACTCCGGCACGACGGTTGCGAGCGACGTCGTCGAGGCGGACAGCATTTCCTGCGTGCCGCCGCGCAGCGCCGATTGCTGCTGCAGTTCGTTGCCGAGCTGCGAGGCCGCGAACTCACGGATTTTCATCTTGCCCCCGCTCTTCGCCAGCAGGATCTCCGCAAATTTTTGCACCCCCGCGCTGACGGGGTGATCGGTGTTGTTCAGGTGTCCCCACCTGATCGTGCGCTCCTGAATGTCCTCAGCGGATGCGCCGACCGTCAGCGCCACGCAGATCGCCGTCGCAGACAGCGCCCGTACCAACAAGCTCATTTTGACCTCCCTGTTCGATCGGGGCACGACGGCGGCTTGAGCCATTTTTTTCTGCACCCTCAGGTCAATCAAAAAACATAACTACATTTCTCGGTCAAATGATAAAATGCACTTCATCGGAGATTTTGGAATACACCTGTTGTTAGGCGTCTGCTATATTGCTGGTAACATTGATGGTTCAGCCGCCCGCCACGGGGCGTTTGCGCATATTGCGGGATCGGAGAGCATGACGTCACTCGAGGGGCGCCCCTTGTCGGCGGGCGACAGCGGTTATCAGCGGATTCGATCCGACATCATTTTCGGCGTGCTGACGCCGTCCGGACGTCTCAAGCTCGACGCCATGAAGGAGGACTACGGCGTCAGCATCTCCACACTGCGCGAGATCCTCAATCGTCTGACCTCCGAGGGGTTCGTTGTCGCGGAGGGCCAGCGCGGCTTCGAGGTGGCGCCGATCTCCATCCAGAACCTGCGTGAACTCGCCGGTCTGCGCATCCTGCTGGAGCAGCATGCAATGGCCGAGTCGTTCCGCGCCGGCGACGTCGAGTGGGAGGGCCGCGTGGTGTCCGCGCATCACAAGCTGGCGGCGACCGAACGCACCGTCCTCAAAGAGGGCGACGATCCCGAGCTGCGCAAACGCTACGACGGCGAATTCCACCAGGCTCTGATCTCGAGTTGCGGTTCGCGCGAGCTGATGCAGACCCACGCGGTCGTGTTCGACAAATATTTCCGTTATGCGCTGCGCTACCGCGGCGCAGAGACGATCAATCAGCACACGGCGCTGCTGGACTGCGCGCTCAAGCGCGACATCAAAGGCGCCAAAACCGTGCTCACCGACCACATCAACGGCTGCGTCGCGCACGCCCTCGCCTCCTGGAACGAGGACTGATCGCCCGGCTCGCGGCTGCAAGCGAATATCGGGATGACCGCCGACATGATCCCCGCATATCGGGTCGAGACCGCGGTCGCCGCAGGCGACATCCTCGGCGAAACGCCCCTGTGGTGCGACCGCTCCCGCAAGCTGTGGTGGGTCGACGTCGACCGGCGGCTGCATCAATCGTTCGATCCGGCGACCGGCGCGCATCAGGTCTTTACCTACGCGTGCAACTTCCTCGGCAGTCAGGCCTTTACGGCAGATGGCTCCCACCTGCTCGCGCAGGATTTGGGCCTTTATCGCTGCGCGTCCGGCGGCGGTCATGCGAGTCAGCTCTGCGAGGTCGAAAGTGGCCTCGACAACCGCCTGAACGATGGGCGCGTCGACGCCCGGGGCCGGCTGTGGATCGGCACCATGGACAACCAGCTGCATCGACCGAACGGAGCGCTGTATCGTGTGGAGGCGGACGGCCGGACAACGCATATGTTCGGCGATGTCGTCGTGACGAACGGCATCGCGTTCTCACCCGACAATCGCACGCTCTATTTCACGGATACGAGGCGATACCGCACCTGGCAGTTCGACTTCGATCTCGATGACGGCGTGATCCGCAACAGACGGCTGTTCGCGGACTACAGCGCCTCCGGGGAGAGGCCCGACGGCGCGTGTATCGACGTCGCGGGCGGACTGTGGACCGCATTCTTCTCCGGCGGCCGGGTGGTGCGCTATCGGCCGGACGGCCGGATCGACACCGTCATTCCGGTGCCGGCGACCAATCCGACCTGCGTATGCTTCGGCGGAGCCGACCTGAAGACCTTGTTCGTGACGACGGCCAGAAAGTTTCTGGATCGCGAGCAATTGAGCCGCGAACCCCAGGCGGGTCACGTTCTGGCCATTGATGGCATCGCACAGGGGCTTCCAGAACACCGCTTCGGCAATTCATCCTGAACCCTTTTCATTCTGAACCCTTGCAGGGGCCATCGTGAACCGGCTCCGCTACCATTTCTCGCGGATGGGACGAATCTCCAGCTCGAAGGTCGAGGCACTTTTGGGTTGCTGATACATCCAGTAGGATTCGGCGACGCAGCAGCGCCGGAGAAGCCCAAGGCAAAGCCAGAGACAAGCGCCAAGACAAAGGCAAAGGCCCACCGCAGCGCCGCGTCAGATGGCTGCGTAGCGCGAGCAACGTTCGACATATCCCCGGAAATGATGCGACTGATCTTTCAAACAGCGGACATGAGTTCTCGTTCTCGCGGCGTATTTCGCCCGAGCTTTGCCTGGTCACTCCACCCTCTTGTCCAAGAGGGCGCAGGGAAGGCCGGGTGCTGACCTCGCACCCGCGGTCCGCTGCGCGA
>NZ_JBVVPC010000055.1:0-49006 GCF_055807355.1 Bradyrhizobium sp. Ken01 | reverse complement strand
CGGACGATCTCCTTGAGCGGCACACCGTCGCTGACAAGAGCCGCGATTGCGGCATGGCTGTCCTGGCGCCGCAGATAGCCCTGATAGCGAAGCTTTTCCGCGCAGGTCAGTAGTTTAGGATCGATCGTCGTCGCCCCGATTGCGCTTCGGATTTTGCTCATGGAGCGGCGCACCGCATCAAGGAAGGCCGCGCTCGCGTTTTCCATCGGATGCCAGCGGTCGGCGACCTGGATGGCGTTCGGCAGCGCCTTGGCTGCGGCCTCGCCATATCCACCACCGCGATCTCGCGACACAATGTTGATGCCCGGGTGCTTCGACAGCCACGCCTGAACGGTCGCCGTTTCCCGGTCGGGCAGCAAGGCAACGATCCGCCGAGCTCCAAATCACACACGATGGTCCCGTACCGACGGTTTCTCCGGAACGCCCAGTCATCGATACCCACAACAAGCAATGGATCCGTCGGCATCGCCGTCCGCCGGCGGACCACCCGCAGCAAAGTATCGTTGCTGACAGGCAGCATGAGCCGCTTGGCGAAGCTTGCTGCCGGCCGGCCGCCGAGCGCCAACCCCAGGTGATGGACGATGTGTTCGAGCCGTGCCGTCCGACGCCGTCGAAGCGGAACGACGTCTTCTCCGAACCGTTCCGCGAAGATACGTCGGCGGCAATGCGGCACCTCGCATGTGAAGCGCCGCGTGAGCAATCGGAGGCGAACCTTTCTGCCCGCCGATGGCAAATCGGCAACATGCCGGACGTAGCGGCTATGGATGCGGTTCGACGCTGTCGCGCACAAAGGACACCGAGCCTCCGCAGCTGCCGACCTAACAGCCAGAATAAGCGAGTCCATTGAATCACTTACACCATCAAACACCAAACCACTCGGTACTAACGATGAGATTTGAAAGCCCGTCCGCATGGCGCTGATTCTCCGTTTGAGAACCACAGTCGCCTGGCAAACTTCATCAGAAATGAGTCAGACCCCGACTGGGACCCCCTATCGGCGTCCACCGATTGGATGCCGATCACCCCGAAAACGGGGTCCTTATTTCATGCCGAAACACAGTTTGCTATTGAACGACGCAACATTGATCATGGATTTGGAGGCAAGCCAATTCCGAATGCTGCGGTCGCTGTGGAAGACGATTGCATAGTTGCCGTCGGCTCCGCAGGCGAGTTGGGTGATCAGGCCAAAACGCGAGTTGTGGCCCGATTGGGACGTATCTTTTGCTGGGCTTCGTTAATGCTCATGACCCCCTAACAACGAAAACGGATTCGTGCCTCGCGGACAGATCGCGCGGGTGCCGATGATGCGCTGATTGTCGTCAAAACCTACTGATCAAATTGGAGAGGGCATCACAACTGCTAGCCGCGCGCCAGCAGATTGTCGGCGTCGCTCAAGTCCGCACTTACAAGCTCGGAGATCGTCGCAACTTGTCAGTTTCGACATTTGCTCAGGGTCTTACTGAAACGCACGAGGTCTTTGTGGATGTAGACGGTCGCTCTAAGCCGAAGAAAGCCGAAGAGCGATGATTAAGCGCGGCGACGCAGGCCGCTTTCAGCCTTGCACATCACCATGACCGCAGGTGCATGGCGCACGCGCTTTGCGACGAGGTCCGGCTCCATCGCGCCCACGCAGGTCCGCTTGGGCCAATGGTGTGGATCGTCGCCAATCCAGATGCACCAAGTTAGGTCAAAAGGCGCCTTGTGGCTCAGATCCGAGAGGCAAGAACGTGGCGGAAAGTATTCGCGCTTTGTTGCTGCGGAGTTGCGACAAAAAGATGATCGAGCTTTGAGATATATCGACGGACTGCTCCGAAGTGCTGGGCTGCGTTTGATCCGGGAAGGTTGCTCCCAATGGGGGGCGTCATACGCCGTTCCTACGTTCCTGCTGGCTGCCTTTCCGCGAAGCAGCTCGGTTCCAAGTGCATGCTTAGACACGAGAGACCTCCACGGAGTTCGCTTTCTTCATACTCACTGCGCTGGTCCGGCGGTATCGCACGATTCGAGGGATGCGCTATGGGACAAATTTTACACGGCTGCGCCACAACGACTGAGGTTGTCTGTCGAGCAATACAAAATAGTCAAGAGAGCCTGAGAGCGCTCGCCAAGCGCTACGGGATCAACCAGAAGACTGTCGCGAAGTGGAAGCTGCGTGAGACCGTCGCCGATCTCCCGACAGGTCCCAGGGAAGCCGAACCGACAGTGCTTTCCATCGAGGAGGAGGCGGTCATCGTCGCTTTCCGGCGGCATACGCTACTGCCGCTTGACGATTGCCTCTATGCGCACCAGTCAACTATCCCGTATCTGACGCGATCATCCTTGAATCGCTGCCTCCAGCCACGGCATCAGCCGATTGCCGGAGGAAGGCAGCAAGCCTTGGATGAAAAAATTCAAGGCTTATCCGATCGGCTACTTCCACATCGACATCGCTGAGCTCCAGACCGCTGAAGGCAAGCTCTACCTCTATGTCGCTATCGATCGCACAAGCAAGTGTTCCTTCATGCAACTGGTCAGGAAGACGGGAGGACCTCAGCCTCCGCCTTCCTCGAAGCTCTGATCGCGGCTGTCTCCTACAAGATCCACACCGTTCTCACCGACAATGGGATCTAGTTCACTTTCCCACTGCGTTACGCGGGCGGCCCGACGGCAAGATACGTGACACATATGTTTGATGTGCACTGCCAAGAGAATGGCATCGAACATCGCCTGACTAAGATCAAGCATCCCTGGACCAATGGCCAAGTCGAGCGCATGAACCGCACGATCAAGGAAGCAACCGTCCAACGCAACCATTATGATCGACACGATCAGCTCGAAGCTCACCTTGCCGACTTCATCAACGCATACAACTACGCTCGGCGGCTGAAGACCCCTGAAGGGCCTCTCGCCTTACGAATACATCTGCAATGCTCGACTTCCCAGCCAGAACGATTCAAACTTAAACCGCTCCAGCAAATGCCGGGACTAAACACATAGAACGCTCATCGCAATCGTGCTTAGATCGCCGAATTTTTCCCTTCGTTTGTTTCATTTGTGTTCCTGCTCGCTACCCATGATGCTGCTTGCGCTGGGAGTGATCACCTTTGCCTATCGGCATGTCGAAATCGGGAGCTCGGTGCCTCGCGAATTCGTGCGTTCGATTTGCTCAATTTTTATCGGTCCTGCTGCCTTCGACGCGCGTCGAAGGCACACTGATCATCCTGGCGAATATCGCCAATCTACGCGCCCGCGAAGCGGAGCCTCCCGATTATTCCGAGCGGTAAGGCTCCTCAGGCCGCGTCGCGTCGGATGCGATCGCCAGGAAAGGCGGCAATCGGCCTCTCGCCGGCTACCGCTAGGTGCAAGACGACGCGCTCCTGTGCCGCCGGCCATCCCTCGCGATTGTGCAGAACGGCGCGGTTGTCGAAGAATACGAAATCGCCGGCCTTCAGGGCAACGCCCCAGAAGCCCCCCGAGCGGAAGACTTCCGCCCAGAGGCGCTCCATGAGAAGTCGGCTCTCGAGCGACGAGCGCCCCTGGATGAGAGCATCGCGACGACGAGGCAAGTAGAGGAGTGGTCTGCGGGTTTCCGGATGCAGTCTGACGAGGGGGTGAAGAGCACCTTCCGCGCGCTTCTCAGGGCTAACCGAGGCGCCTTCCATGAAATCCCAGAAGTCCTGCGAGCGGTTATGAACGCTGTGAATCGCATTGAGCTCGGCGATCTCAGTCTTCAGATCTGCAGGCAGCGATTCATAGAGCTGGTAGGCGCTCATGAAGGAGGTTGTCGGCGGATCGGCAGGCGCGCTCACGCAATGGAGAAGAGAATAGGCATTTGGGGTTTCGCGAAAGGAACCGTCGGTGTGCCATATTTGTGGCCCCGAGCCCTTGTCGCCGAGCGGCCTGCCGTCGGGCGCTACGGCGTTTGAGAGCACCTTGAGCTCAGCTCTGCCAAGTTGCACCGAATCCTTTTCTTCCGCGTTCTTGCGGTCGGAGAGGACATCTCCGAATAAGCTTGCGAATTGCACGAGCTGGTCATGAGTCGAGGCCGTGTCGCTCGCTCTCAATACGAGATACTGGTTGAGCGCGTCCCTGAATTCCCTCACCGCGGTCCCGGACGGTCTCGCGAGCAAAGCGGACAGGTTGAAGTCGACGAGATCCGCGCCGAGATGTGCTGAGGCCGGGCGCAATGCGAAGCCCGCCGCCTTGCCAGTGAATGCCATGCTCATGTGTATCCTCCTCGTTCAATGTTCAATGGTTCAATGCATGTTCGACGCGAGCCTACCGACAGCGAAACGTCACGCGAGACGCGTGTCGGCGGCATTTCCTTCGGATGCCGTCGACGTGCGAGAACATAGAAGCCCGAATTGCTACAGTCGGATGACGTTCATCGACTAATTCGATATGAACTTGCAGAATTCGCGATGACACATGGAGCCACGGTTGTCTTCCGGGCCACGGTTGCACAGCGTTTCAGCGCCGGGCTGTAGACCTCATTCGATCCGCTTGCCTTCAACTGTCAGCTGCGATCATTGAAGCCCTCTTCGCGCTGAAGTCCTTCAGCGTCTGAAAAGGACTGTGCCGAGAATGGTATGATCGTCGCCTCGGAGTGCGCAATTGTGCCTTTGATCGGTCGCGTTTCGACTTTGTCGCCGTCAAGCTTTTGGGAGTTTTCCAGCGAGTTCGACGCAATGGTCAGCTTGCCGTAGCGCAAGGGGACCGCGAAGCTGCGCAACGATCTTTCGCGTGATGACTCCGCATTCCATCGATATTCTAGCGCTGTGCGGCCTCCGACAGGGGCGCAACCATACTCTTGTCGTCGAGATCTAAGTGTTATTCATGCGTGCCGCATCGCACGGTGACAGCGCGTTCGAAAAGGCGAGATCAACTGGCCGCAATATTGCCGTGCAAACCCCGACCGAATGCCGGCCCTTCTTGGGAAAGCCCGTCTGATCGATGATCCGCAAAAGACATTTGGCGTTCAGTCTGGGAGTTCAGTACCTCAAGAGAAACTCCAGCCACCAGCAATGTAGCAGGCAGCGCCGACGTGCTCGCGCCGGAGCACCTGTGTATAGCCTCCGAGATGCGCCTCGAAGACCTCCTCACGTATGGAAATATCAGGAGCCTGGGGCCACTTCAGCAGTTCGTTGAGCACCCGTCCACCCATCGTCAACGGTGCGTCAATGCCAAGCAGATTTAGGATCGTCGGCGCCAGGTCGCAAATCCCCGACGACAAAGAAGATGCGGACCCAATGTTCGGAAAAGCCGATCCCGCGACTATCCCCAAGGCTGCGAGTTCCTTTGGATGCAGCCCGCCGTGAAGGCCGAGACCGGGCCGGCGATCATTGTCATAGAAGGTGCCGCCTACGAGGCCGAATGCGTCGACGCTATCGTCGGCACGGAAAGAAAAGGCAACATCCGGCGCGCGGACATGATCCGCGAAGACGAGGCGGTTTGAGAGGCTCCCGGGAGCGATGCCGTTGACCGCGTCCTTTGAACGCGTGAAGACTGGCCCGCACCACGGCTCGGACGTAATAGTGGCCACCAACCGGGCTACGTTCGCCTCATCCGGATTGGCAAGATAGAGAGCGCCGACCTGGCCCGGCACCACTACCAGATCAACATCAGGAGCAGGTGCGACGCCGGGACTAAAGCCGGCCGCACGTAAGCTGTCGGCGACCGAGATGCGCGTATGGCCGGTGATGTGGCCGTGGTCCGAGATCGCGATGATTTGCACTCGGGCCTGCCTTCCCTCCGCTTCCCACCAGTCGAGCACACGGCCGAACTGGTGGTCACAATGGGCGATGATGGAACACGTCGCCTCCGCGCCCGTGCCGTGGAAATGCGAGGTGACGTCCGGCTCGCCATAGGAAAGGATCGTGACATCGGGATGAGATTTCGACCAAACAACGTCCAAGAAGGCAGAAGTAATCCATTCTTGCCCGGTGCGGTCCGGCTCGATCTTGGGCGGAGCTGGTGGCAACAGACCGACATGGGATTCGATTTCGGTGAGCACATCATCTGGCGTGCAGACCTCGCGAAAATGACCGGAGAGGCGCACATGGCCGAAATCCTCAGCGTTATGATGAAAGAGCCGGGTCGTTCCCGGCGTATTGGTGGCGAGGACAGCGAGGCTCCGTCCGCTCGCGGCCAAGATTTCGCCGAGCGAGCGCGCCGAATAAAGCCGGCCACCGCTCTCGACGTCCAGCCGGCGCAGTAAAACTGCGTCGGAAGTATCGATGTAGCGCGGTGGCGTAACGGCGCGGTCGACGTATTTGTTACCGACCATGCCATGCCGATCGGTCGTGGCGCCGGTGACAAGGCTGGGAAAAGCCGAACGGGTCTCGCTCGGATAGACGGTGCGATGGTTCGTAAGCGTCACCCCGGCCGCCTTCAGGCGCCAAAGGTTGGGGGTCAGTTCTGGGCCAATCAGGTCGGGGCGCAAGCCATCAAAGCTAACAACAATGAAGCGGAGATCGTTAGTCATTGATAAACGCCTGAGACAGGCCCTAGGTCCCGAGCAGTTTGGAGCAAACCTCCGACTACAGCCATAGCTGCCTTCAAGTCGTCGCGGCTGTCGGGGCTGCCGATCACGATACGGACATAGTTCAGGGAAGACTTCGGATCAGTTGCAAAAAGCCGCCCTGGCCGGATTATCACGTTCCTTGAAGCGCATTGCGCAACCAATTCGTCTTGATCGATGATCCCCTCTAGATTGACCCAAAGAAACAGCGCATCTGGCCGCGTCTGAAAAGGGACATTGGCGAGGCAATCTGCGGCGATCCTCTGTCTCGCGATCGCTTCTTGTCTGACGCCGGCCACCATTTTTTCCATCGAACCGTTGGCGAGCCAAAGGTTGACCAACTCGACCGATACCGACGCAGGATACCAGGACGAGATACCATAGAAACGATCTAATGTTTTTTGTGCCGCGTTCGCATCAGGCGCCACGAGATAGCCAACCCGAACGCCAGCGCCGACGCATTTTGCGAAACTTGTGATGTGCCATGTTATATCAGAAGCCAGCGCTCCAAAGGGAGCTGGAACATCCTCCGGAAGGAGTCCGTACACATCGTCTTCAATGATGCTGACTCCATATTGCCTAGCGATTCGAGCGATGTCTTGGCGTCGCTGCATTGACATTACAATCGTGGTCGGGTTGTGGACGGTTGGCATCAGAAAAAGTGCCTTGGGTGCGAACTCACGGCACGCCTTTTCGAACGCCTCTGGTTCCGCGCCATCGTTATCCATTGCTATGATTTTGGTCCGGATACCCTGAACGTGCGCCTGCTTCCGAAAACCGTGATAGCTTAAGGTTTCCATCAAGACCGTATCGCCCGGTCCCGCGACCGACGCCAAGGCAAGAACCATCGCATTCTGGGCACCATTGGTCAGAATGACCCGTTTCGGATCCACGGGTGTTTCGAAGCGCGAGGCCAACCACTCTGCGGCGTGCGCTTTGTCTGCTTCTGTTCCAGAAAACCGATGTTTTCTCAGAACGTTGTGGATTTCTGTCAAGTCACTAAGCGCACGCAGGCCCTCTTTTACAGTACTTCTCAAGTTCAGAGAGGCCGGTGGCGTTGACCGTTCAAGGCTAATAGGCGCGTTTGGGATGTAACTATCTTTAGACATCTGATGGTCCACTAGTTTGTGATTGGATCTGTCGTGACACGACGCTCACGGGCACAAAGCCGTAGAGTGTTTCGGGGATATCACGAGAATGTGCCGACGCTGCGCATCGTCTGGCACATCCGCTTGAGCCAAGACAATGTGGTCGCATATGTGCTCGAGCGGTCGAGCCGCGGCCCCGCGTGGGGCCAATCGCCGGGCAAGTGCGGCGGCGATCGACAGGTTGGCGCCTGCCGATGTGCCTGCGAGGATGATCCGAGTTCCGTCTGTACCGAGCTCATCGCCACGCGAAGCGCACCAGTCCAACGCGGCGCGGACGTCGTCGATTGCCGCCGGAAACGGATTTTCGGGCGCCAGCGCGTAGGCCAACCGATCTTGTTGCGCACGGTTGTGAGCAGGTAGGATGGGAGGCCGCCATCGGCCTCCTGCAGTTCCTTATATTTCCGGGTTGCGGTCAGCATGACCGGATCGATACTCTTTGCCGGCTGCGGCATATCGTGCCTCCTGATTTGATGATTGGATATGCGGATCGCACTGGACGGTTACTGCGGCCGAGCGCCGAGCAGGGTCTGTACGTCCGAGACCATCGCTCGCATCGCCTCTTCAGGGCGCGCTTTCGTGGAGACCACCGACTGGATCCGGGATTGAATGGCGTCGGTGATCTTGCCGCTGTTCGGCGGAGGAAAGCCGTACCACTGCGTAAGGTGCGAAAGCTGTCTCCTGATCACGGCCATGTTGGTCTTCAACGCCGGATCCTGCTGCGCTTCCTCGAGCTTCTCAGCGGCCGTGCGGTTCACAGGCAAATAGCCGGTCTGCTGTGCCAGGATGGCCTGCGCCTTCGGACCGACCGCATATTTGACGAATTCCCACGCTGCCTTCTGCCGGTTGGGCTTGTTCGTGGCGATGGTGGCGCAATTGCCGCCCGGCGGCAGGCGTCCGATATCGCGCGCCAGAGGATAACCTGCCGTTCGCAGGGTAAACTTGCCCTGCGCCCCTTTCGAAACCGTCTCGAGGAACGCGCTGGAATCCGACATGATCCCGACAGCGCCCGCGAGGAAAGCCTGCCGCGCCTGATCGGGGCTAAGATCGACCATACCGCCTTTGTCAACGAAGTTTTTGAACAGGCCAAGCGCGCCCAGCCCCGCCGATCCGTTGAACGCAATCGTCCTGTCGTCCTCCCCCATTATTTTCCCACCGGCGGAGGTGACCAAGGCCTGAAAGCTCCAGTTGCCGCTGTGACTGTAACGGAAGTTGATGCCCTGTACTCCAGGTCCGAGCGACCGGATTCGCTCTGCCAGCGCGATGATGCCGTCCCAATTGTTCGGAAAGGCATCAGGATCCCCGCCGGCCCGCTTGACGAGATCGGCGTTGAAAAACAGGACAGGCACAGACATGGCAAACGGCAGCCCCATCAACTGTCCCTTGACGGTGCACAGGGGCGACAGGCCATGGTCGTAGCCTTCCGCCGCCAAGGTCGGATCTGCGGCGAATACCGTCAGGTCGATCATAGCCTTGGCTTCGGCGGCCTGACGCATAAGGTTAAAGCCCTGGAAGGCCACATCGGGCGCATCGCCGATCATGATGCCGCGCAAGGTGCGCTGCAGAATTTCTTCGTATGTCTGGATCGGTGTTCCGATATCGATCCGGATATCCGGATTGTCCTTTTCGAATGCCTCAGCGATTGCCCGGTACGGGCCAGCGCTTGCTTGCACAAGAACATTCAGTGTGATGGGCCGGGCGCTCGCCGAGGAAACGGCTAAGCTGAAACAGACGGCCGCAAAGCCTCTCAGGATCTTATTCATAATGAAGCTGCGCTTTCGGTCAAAACTGGGGTGCCTCGATCGGGGGGCCGAGCGGAACAGGGCGTCGCCGATCTTGGTCCGAGCCGGCGCCCGCACAAGGAGGACCGTACCGCCCTTGCCGAAGCGAATGACCTCCGGCTCCCGCCATGGTGTCTCAGTGAAACGCACAACGCCGGCGACTTCGCCGTCGGCCACCGTGTCACCCGGCTCGAAGAAGGATTCGAAGATGCCGTTTGCGGTCGAATAGACGTAATCGCGCGTGGGGTGGCGGAGATAGAATGTGGAAGACGGCGCCGGTTCCTCGTCTGCTTCGTGGGCCAAAACGCCGACATGGTTTAGGAGCCGGGAAAGCCCCCGTTCCGCTGCGCGAAGAGCGCGAAGGGAAAGGCGGCCGCCTCCGCCAAGTTCAGTCGACATATGGCCGACGCCGAGCCGCCGGCAGGAACCCAGAAGGCGTTGGTCTCCATCCATCAGTCCCTCGATCAGGATGCTGTTGAACATGCCGAAGGCTTTGAGAAACCCGATCGGCTCCGCACGCAATTCTGGTTCGTCTGGTGCGACAAGATGGGCGGCCGGAATAAATTCCAGCGAATTCCCGCCGGAATGAAAGTCGAAACAATATCGAACCTCGGAGAGTAGCACGCTGACGACGTGATGCGCGATCATCTGGGTCGGGGTGCCGTCGGCATCGCCGGGAAACAGGCGGTTGAGGTTGCCGCCGTCGATCGGCGAAACGCGATTGCCAGCCTCATCGGCAGGGCCGTTGACGCCGGGCAGGATGATGATCCAGCCCTTGACGAGCTCGGGCGAAAGGCTCCGTAGGAACTTCATGAGGAGTACCTGTCCCTCGTATTCGTCTCCGTGGTTGCCCGCCATCAGCAGGACGCTCGGCCCTACGCCGTTCTTGACCACGGCGATCGGCACGGGAATCCAGCCGGCGCCCGATTCGTTGGAGGAAAACGGTACCCGCAGATAGCCATGCGCAATGCCTTCGGCATTCAGATCGACATCGGTCCACACACGGCTTTTCTGGATCATGGTGTAACGTCTGTTGTGGTGCGTGTCTCTGTCGACATCTCCAGTTCCTCTGCGTGGGCCGCAGTGACGACGCGAATTGCCGTCGTGAGCTCTTCGCTCGATCGGGCGTGGCCAATGCCAACGCGTATCGCCTGCGGCGCGGTCTCTCCAGGAAGCGTGTAAGGTTGGCCGGTACCGATATTGACCGGTTTCGGGAAATCCTGTTCGCAAGCTTTGGGCGGACGTTCCGTTCGGCAAGCGGATCCAGAGGTGCAAAGCGCCATCCGCGGTAACCGCATCAATGTCGGACAGGAGCGGCCTCAGAAGTCGGTGACGTGCCTGCATCTCAACACGGACGGCATCGATGATGTGCCAAGCAGCGCCGTTTTCGATCATCCGGGTCATAACGGCAGCGCTGATCGGGGCAGACATCCAGAAAGTCGCCCTCACTCCCGGCCAAAACAGGGCTCCCGCGCGGTCGGCGCTCGGCGCAACCACATAAGCGATTTTCATGCCCGCTGCGATGCTCTTCGCGACACCCAACAGATAGCAGGCTCGCTCCGGCGCCAGCGCTGCGAGTGGCGGAAGCCGGGTCTCGGGCAGCAGGCTGTAAATATCATCTTCGATGATCTGCAAATCGAAATGTCGCGCCGCGGCGACGATCGCCCCCGACGTCCATGCGACATCGTCGACATAGTCGGATTCTGGAGCGTCGACAGCAGATAGATCGCTTTCGGTCGATCTGTCCGGCAAAGCTCTTCGAGAGCTTCCGGCAGCATGCCCTCTTCATCCATGGCAACACCGCGTGGACGGAGGCCGAACCGCGCCGCAAGTACGAGAATGGGTGGATAGGTCGGGCATTCCAGAGTAAGCACGTTGCCGGGACCGACCAGGACGCCGATCAGCATGTTGAAGGCGCTCTGCGTGCCGTTGGTGACGACCACGCGCCCCGGTTCCGGCGGCATCCCCAGCCGATGGCCGGTGAAAGCCGCGCCCGCAGCGCGATCGAGTTCACTACCCATCCAGCGGTGCGCACCGACCATTTCGCTCGGCGTGAAACGCGCTATGACGTCAGCGAGCGCAGCTCTGTACTCCGGATCGAACACCGCTGGCACCAATGGCGGGTGGGTGCGGCTCATCTCGATAACGGGGTGCTCCTCAACGGATTGCATCTGCAGCCTCCCACGGATGACGAGGAACGGCCGGGCCGTTGCCGATCGAGTCGGAACCTTCAGTCCACGCCTCGAGGCCTGCCAGGATATGCACCAGCGTCGACTGCTACACCTCGATGGGCCCAACCACGTCAGGAACTCACCGGCCGATCTCGACAGCGAGACATCACGCAGGATAGACGCGGGCGCACAATTCTTTCGGATGTGTCCAAACAATTCTGATGTCATCGCCTTCGCTTCAACTTCGCCATGCGCGCGAGATTGTGAAGCTCAAATTGCTACAGTCGGATGACGTTCATCGAGTAATTCGATGCGAACCTGTGCAAGATGCGATTATGTATGGCGTGCCGGGAGAGGATGATGTCGCGAGTGGAAGAACTGTCGCGCGTGCGCATCTTCGTCGAGTTCACTCGCGAGCGAGCTTGACGCTCCCGGCAAAGGCTTCTGCATCACCCACAAGCCAATATTGCGCAGCGCTTCCGCCGTTCGGGCTCGCCTGCGGTCGCCTGCCGGACACGGGCCGGGATTTGTGTTCCTAACTGACGCTGTCGCGGCTGGAGAATTCGCCGCGACTGCGCGACGTGATCCGCCTGACCTTGGTCGACGCATGGATGGATAGCTATCCGTGCGAGCCCGCATCCGTCACGCTCAACATCGACGACACCTGCGATGTCGTCCACGGCCATCAGCAGCTCACTGTTCAACGCTCATTATGACGAACGCTGCTTCCTGCCGATCCACGTCTACGACACGGAGACGAGCCGGCCCGTGGCAGTCGTCCTGCGGCCGGCAAGACGCGGGGCGGCGTCGAGGTGCGTGCCCGCTTTCGACGCCTGGTACGGCACATCCGCACGCGATGGCACAAGGCGCGAATTACGTTCCGCGGCGACGGGCACTATGCTTGGCCGGAGGCGATGACGTGGTGCGAGAACAACGGCATCGACTACATCTTCGGTCTGTCCGGTACCAAGCCTGTCGCCAGAAAAGTCGACGAGGTTGCCGACGACATCCGCACGCGACGCGCCATCGAGAACCTGCCTGTTCCGCGCGGCTATACCGAGACGCGCCACGAGGCAAAGTCCTTGGATCGCGAACGGCGCACCCTCGCCCGTATTGAGGCGACGATGCTCGGTCTCGACATCCGGTTCGTCGTCACTAGCCTCGATGCCGGCTCGGCCGAGTGGATCTACGACAGCCTGTATTGCGCGCGCGGCCAGGCCGAGATTCTGATCAAGCTGCATAAGACGCAGCTTGCCTCCGATCGCACCAGTCGCCGTTCGGCGCTCGCCAACCAGGTCCGTCTCGTCCTCCCTACCGCCGCTTATTGGCTGATGCTGACCGTGCGCGATGCCATTCCCAAAGGCCGGGAATTGGCCACTGCGGAGTTCGCGACGCTGCGTCTTCGTCTCCTGAAAATCGCCGCCCGGGTCGCCGAGACCGCGAGCCGCGTTCGCCTCGCGTTCGCCGCGGCATGTCCCGAAGCCGACCTAATCCGCTGCTTGCCAGGCGCGCTCCTGCCGCTCGGTCCTTGACCGGCGGGGCGTGCGCCCCTGTTCGCCCAACCATTCCTCGAGCGCGTTGCAAAGTACGGGTCGTCAGGCGGTGAAAAGCCAACGGCAATCCCGCGCCTCGTCAGAACAGATGTGCGGCCACATGGTTGCAGATCGCGATTCAGTGGGTGCGGTGCATTTCACGGAAACGCCTTGGCGAGAGCCGGAGATTACCGTCAAGAAGGGCGGCACGATCCCGCACGGCGCGCGCCTGCCCGCACGAAGATCGACGACTGCCTGTTCGCGCTCGGCACGCTGCTGACGAATACACGTTGACCACCCCGCCCGTCGCTTAAACTGTCCATCGGACAAAGTGTTTCATTATGCGTATTACAACATTCGTTCTTGGTGGCGCACTCGCCGCGAGCTAATCATCGGGCGCTTTCGCCGAGCCTGTCGCCATCACGGTCGCGTATTCTTCCGGCGCCTATGCCAACGTGATGACGGAGAGCGCGTGCCAGTTTGAAGCGACGCGTCCTGACATGAAGTTCGTCGCGCCGCTCGTGAACAGTGCTCGTCTGAGGACGGCCGTCTTGCGAGTTCATCCGATCTGTAGCTGACTGTCGGTAGGGATATCCTTACTGATAGTCGCCAAGTGCGACGCCTTGAAATTGTGGAGACTGGTCGGCGTCGGCGCTGGTCGGCTACCGAGAAGCTGCGGATTGTCGAGGAAATTGTTTCAGGTCCGCGGCTGGTGTCGGCGACAGAACGGCATCATGGGCTTTCGAAACAGCTTCTGTTTTCGTGGTGCAAGGCCTATCGCGAAGGACAGCTTGGCGGCTGTCCAGTAGGCGGATTTGTGCCGGCCGGGATTGTGTCGGAGGTCCAGCCGACGACAGAGTGTGCGGCATCGGCGGCGACTTGTACTCTGGAAGTCGTGACCGCGAATGGCCGACGCGTGATCGTGGATCGCAACGTCGATGTCGCGGTTGCTACGAACCACGCGAGGGTTCGAGACACTACGCTGATCCCGATTCCAACGGGCGTGCGAGTATGGCTGGCGACGGGCCATACCGACATGCGGCGTGGCTTTCCGAGCCCAGCACACCAGTCAATCATCGTGGTCCCGCCGCTGCAGGTCTTTTTTCCCGTCGATGGTTCGTCGATAGCGCCCGCGTCCACAGGCGTAGGCGCCAGCGTAGCGTGGATTGCTTCAATTCCCGGGCTCGCCGCCGCTGCCTGCTATCGCATGTTTCAGACTATTCCATCGAATAATTGGATGTTCGTCATCCCGCTGTTGCGGTTGAATGTGATTTGAGCGCATCAGGAACATAGCTGCTTGGAGGTGTTATGCGCGTTGAGTTAAGCGAGTTCGATATCCGCTATTTGCCCGTGCAGTCGCTGAGCAGCGTACCGCAAATGACAAAGCACAAAGGATTGCTCGTCGCTGTTTCAGTGGCAGCGAGCCTCGTCAGCGGCACGGCACTCGCACAAACAACCAGTGCGCCGTCCTCCAATGCCGCCGCTTCGGATTTGGCTGTGAAGAAAAAGACCGGCAAGAAGGCGTCCGTACGATCAAACAAATTGCCGAGAAAGGACGGTAATTTTTCCGCGCTGGCAGCACCTGCACACGGACTGAGCCGAACTGGCAGCTTGGGCCCGGTCGCAAGAAGTACAAGCGCAAAAGTCGATCCGTTCGCCAAGTTCGAAAACCTCCGTGAGAAAGGCCTGGAGATCACAATCCCGGGTCCCGCCGATACCGTGGTCCAGGATGCAGGCGGCGTCAGGTCGGCGCTGGCTGACCTCGGAATCGGCTTTGTTGGCTGGTCGCAAGCTACCTACACCAACAATCAATTGCCGAACGCAGCCAAGAGCACGATCGCCAATCAACTCTATTCGGGCCAGATTCCGACGTTCAGCACCAACAACTACTTCTATATGACCTACGATCTCAGCCGATATGGGATTCCCGACGGCCAGATCGTCCTGGGCGCCGATGAACAATACTATACGTGGAAGCCTGGCGGTCCGGATCGCGTCGGACTTGCCACAATGTCGTACTACCAGACGTTCTGGGATCGACGGTTCGAGTTCAAGATTGGCTATCTCAGGCAGAACAACGAGTTTGCGGGTCAGACCGTTGGAGGCAATGCAGCGGCGAACGTCTTCGGCCCTTCGTCAAACATGCTGTACCAGGGAGGCATAAGCAATGCCGCCGCCCCGACGCCGGCGATCAACCTCAAGTTCAACATCGATGATCATTGGTACACCAAAGCCACCGTCCAGCAATCCATGAGTCCGGACGGCTATTTTACGCAAGTCACCCAAAATCCAACTGCGCTGACCCTCTGGAGAACGCCGAACTCGGGTATTCTTTTTCTCGATGAAACGGGCTACTTGAGCAAGGCCGCGCCAGGCTCGCCGGACACCTGGTTCCGCGCGGGAGCCGGTTACAACACCAGCAAGTACAACAACCTGGAATTTCCAACTCTGCCGAGATCCGAGGGGAATACTGTCTATTATGTCGCGACCGACAGACAGTTGTGGCAGACTAATGCTGAGGCGCCGTCACGCGGCATCTATGGCGGGTTTACGGTCATGTATGCCCCGCCTGATCTCAACAAGGTCACGCAGTATCAGGAGCTTCGCCTCTACGCCAAGGGCCTGTTTGACAGCCGGCCGAATGACCAGATTTCTCTTGTCGTCACCGATCTCTATTGGAGCGCTTATGCAGTTGAGGCTGCATTGGCCAAGAAAAATCTTGTACATTGGGATAGTAAAGCAATCTCCGGGACATACACGGCCCGTCTTGCACCAGGAATATATCTGAATCTCGGCGTATCCTACATCAATAACCCAACCACCATTACATACACGCCACAGATTGGGCATGCCCTGAATTTCTCGGCATCAACGAGCATCTTCTTCTAACGGCAGGCCATGCCCGAGCGCCCTCTTGCGGCGGCGCTCCGGATGTCTGAAAAAACAGCGAAGCTTGAAGTTGTGCCTGATCTGGGAGCAGTCCGCGACGGGCTCTCTTTGCGGACAGGAAACTACCAGCGCGGAGCCGAGCTGCGTGCCAATGGGTAGCACCAGTGTCTTGCGGTTTCTAGGCAGGAAGGCAACTGGTCAGCTCATTCTCAGCTTTGAAAGTTATTAGCACTGGCATCAAGTCAGCGCGCCCCGTTGACTGAACGAGGGCAAAACTGGCGATGACGCAATCAACTGTTGTCCGGAGGCATGCAAGCAGGCTTCCGGATCGATGTGGCGCGCGCGTTGAGTGAGCGCTGATGTGGGAAGAGAGCCGCTCAGCCCGGCTTTCGTAGTTCAATGATTATCAGCGCGAGCCTGAGCGCTGGTGCACCACGTAGTAGTAGTAGTAGTAGTAGTAGTAGTAGTAGTAGTAGTAGTAGTAGTAGTAGTAGTAGTAGTAGTAGCAGTTGCAGAGGGCAGTTTCGGAGCGGCGATAGATCCAGCCTGCGTACGAGGATCGGAACAAGGCGTCCAACAATGAATGATCTCTACAATTTGTCTCATGCCGTGCTGTGAGGGCTGCGCATTTCGTGCGCAGCAACTCGAAAAGGCCGTACATCTGAGTGTCGTAGGCCTCGCAGATCAACGCCGCAGAATCTCCGCCAGCAGCGCCGCGACCCGAATTGATTGTGTGACCGCCTTTCGCAAAGCCGGCCCTCGAGGCCGCAACCGTGAGCTCCAGCCGTGACTCCCAGGGATATACCTTCATGGCGGCATTGGTGCCGATGAATGCGCGCTTGCTCTCCATCAAGACGTCGGAGTACGCAAAAGCCGGCGTGTGAAATTAGTCATGGGCTTACGTTCTATAGAACTTGACGGCGGAACGGCGGCGTTTCACTTCACTGCCCCTCCGGTCATTCCTTCGACGAACCATTTCTGAGCGACCAGGAAGGCGATGACGAGGGGCAGCACGACGAGGGTGGATGTGGCCATGAGGGGGCCGTAGTCGTTGCCGGCCTCCTCGTTCTTGAAGGCCATGATCCCGAGTGGTGGCGGCATGAGGGACTGGTCGCGCACTGCGATCAGCGGCCAGAACAGATCGTTCCAATGGCCAACGACCGAGAAAATTGAGAAAGCGATGACGGCCGGCAGCGCCATCGGCACCATGATCTTCCAGACGATCGCGAATTCAGAGAGACCGTCGAGCCGCGCGGCGTGGACCACGTCATCAGGAATGCTCTTGAACAGCTGTCGGAACAGGAAGATGCCGAAGGGCGAGACCACATAAGGGAAGATGAGCGCGGCATAGCTATTGAGGATGCCGAGCTGATAACCAAGGATAAAGAGCGGCAGCGACAGTACCTGGTGCGGTAGCATCAGGCCGATCAGCACCATGCCGAAGAGCAGGTCGCGTCCGGGAAAGCGAAGCTTGGCGAGCGCATAGGCGCAGGGCGCGCAGACAATGATCTGAAGGCCGAGGATCAGAGCACAGACGATCAGGCCATTGCCCATATAGCGCGGCAGCGGCGCTTCGGTCAGCGCTTTGGTATAGTTCTCGACACCGTAGAATTGCGCGGGCCAAAAGGAGAAGGACGCGTGAAAGATCTCGCCCGGCGGCTTGATCGACAGCGATACCATCCACATGAAGGGGACGAGAATGAGCGCGCCGGTGACGAGCAGCACCGCATGGCGAACAATGGCGGCCAGCGGCGAAAGGCTGTTGGTGGAAGTATTGGCGCTCATTGGTAATGCACCTTCCTATCCATAAGCCGGGCTTGAACGAGGGTGAGGGTCACGACGATGGCGAGAAAGACGACCGCAACGGCGGCACCATATCCGGTGCGCAGATACTCAAAGCTCTCCCGATATAGCGTGTAGAGCAGCATTTCGGAGGCGTGGCCGGGCCCGCCTTGGGTAAGCACTTTCACGGTGTCGAAAGACTCGAATGCCCTCAGCGCCACGACGATGACGACGAACATCGAGACCGGCCCGAGCAGCGGCAAGGTGACGGTGCGCAGTCGGTCGAGCCAAAGGTCAGCACCGTCGATATCGGCAGCATCGTAGAGATCCTGCGGGATGCTCTTCAGGCCGGCCAGAAACAGCACCATGGCGTAGCCGAGGTTCTGCCAGATACCGATGACGGCCAGCACCGGGAGGGCTGTATTCTCGTCGCGCAGCCAGTTGGCGGTCGGCAGGCCCATGGCGGCGAGCGTCTGGTTGACGAGGCCGATCGTGGGATGCAGCAATGCCTCCCAAGCGACCGCCATGGCCGTAAGCGTCGCCATGAAGGGCAGGAAGTGGATGGCGCGGTAAAAGGAGCGGCAGGACTTTCCGCGTTCGATCAGAAGTGCGATCAGAAGGCCAAAGACGAGGGTGCCCGGCACGACGATCAGAACGTAGACGATTGTGTTGACGAGCGAGGCCATAAAACCATCGTCAGCGAAGATCTCGCGGAAGTTGGCGAGGCCGACAAAGGAGAGCGTCAGCCCGCCGAACTGCCAGTCGGTGATCGCGATGACAAAGACGCCGATCACCGGCAGGAAGAACAGGGCGAGCAGAAAGAAGACCGCCGGCCCGGCCAGCGCCCAAGCCGCCAGCGCTTCTGTAAAGGCCCGCCTGCGGGCCGGTGCGGCGGCAAGGGATGGCGGGAGTGTTCGAACGCTACCGGTCGCAGATGGCTCGTTGGGAGCGCCGGTAAGAGCAAGAGGCTCGCTCATCGGGCTACCTCCCGGATCGGCGTGACCGATGCGCGGCCGGATTCGACTTCTTGGCGCAAACGCCGCCCGTTACGATCAAACAGAAGCACACGGTCTGGCCTGACGCCGACGTGTAGGGTCTGGCCGGGGGCGATATCAGGCGCCCGTTCGGCGAGCAGCCTTGCGATCAACGGATGATCGCCACCCGCCAGATCGAAATGGACGAAGAGATCGGAGCCCATATGCTCGATCATGCGCACGGAACCGGTCAGTACGCCCTGCCCGCCGCGTTCGGCGAGATGAAAAGCCTCGGGGCGAATACCGAGGGTGAGATGCGCTCCGGCAAGCGCATCAGCCCCGATAGCAAGCGTCGATCCGGCCACATCGATCAGGCCACGTTCGCGCACCACACCGTCGAGCATGTTGATCTTGGGCGAACCGATGAATTCGGCGACGCGCCGGTCGTCCGGATCGGCATAGATCTCCTGCGGCGGAGCGACCTGCAACAACTCGCCGTCGAGCATCACAGCCACGCGGTCCGACAGCGTCATGGCCTCGGCTTGGTCATGAGTGACATAGACGAAGGTGACCCCGAGCCGCTGGTGCAGTTCCTTGATTTCGGCGCGCATCTGCACACGGAGCTTGGCGTCGAGGTTGGACAGCGGCTCATCCATCAGGAAAACAGCCGGATGACGCACCATTGCCCGGCCGACCGCCACGCGCTGGCGCTGGCCGCCGGAGAGCTGCCCCGGTTTGCGGGCCAGCAGGTGGCCGATGCCGAGGGACTTGGCCGTACGGGTGACTTCCGCGTCGATCTCGACAGCGATCCGCGCCGTTCCCGGCAGCAGACGGCCCAGAAGAGGAAGCCTCTGGAAGGTCGAGAGCCGGCGCATTCGAAGCGGCAGGCCCATGTTGGAGGCAACCGTCATATGGGGATAGAGCGCGTAAGACTGGAACACCATCGCTACGTCCCGGCACTTCGGCCTGAGGTTGTCGACCGCCCGCTCGCCGATCGAGAGCGAACCTGCATCCTGCACCTCGAGTCCCGCCAGGATACGCAGCAGCGTCGACTTCCCACACCCCGATGGTCCCAACAGCGTCAGGAACTCGCCATCCGCTATCGACAGCGAAACACCACGCAGGACGGATGTCGCGCCGTAATTCTTATGGATGCTGTCAATCGATACGGATGCCATCGCCGTTACCTCCACATCGTCATGAAAAACCCCGCAGAGCACGGCAACGAGATCATCCCGTCTGGACGTGTACGCTGGCGTGGCAGACGTTAGAAACTCGTACTGCTACAGTCGGATGACGCTCATCGAATAATTCGATTTGTACATCCGCAGATGCGATGACGTGTTCCGCTCTTGGGGAGAACGACGGAAAATAAGTGCAATCGGTGAGCGCGGTGCGCAACTTTGGTGGGAAGGTCTCGTGGGCGACGCGGGTGGCAAAGGCCTCGGTATCAGCCGGAGTTTCGGCCAGCATCCTCGCTGTCGGGAAAACTATCTCGAGTCAAAGGTCGCCGAGTTGGGCAGCCGAACAGCGAATTGTCGGCCTCCGCCGACGCCCTCGCTAAGCGAGCGATCCTGTTAACTGCGGAGCGCATGCATCGGCGCGACAAAACGGAAGCGAACCGCACCAGCGTGCGCACCTATCTCACAATGTTTTTCTAGGCGCGCTCGTTCAAATCTTCAGTCTCACTCGTCCGAGGTGCGACGAGCCGTGACCAACGTCATCAGTGTTCTGATGTTGCTCGCGGCTTCGACCGCTGGATGGCGCGCCCGCAACAAGGGCACGTCGATGCGACGGGCGTAAAGGATCGTAATTCTCAATGCCTTCATTTGAAAACGCGATGATATGATTGGTTAACCCGTCAAGGAACGAGTAGAAGCCGTCGGGAATTTTCGCTTTGAACTTGGCAGGTATTCTATCTTGTCTCTCGTTGCAGAACGGCTCAATGCCGTCCGTCCCTCCGAAACCAAGGCCATGACCGCCCGCGCCTCCGAACTGAAAGATCAGGGCGCCGATGTGATCACGCTCAGCCAGGGCGAACCGGATTTCGACACGCCGTCTGCTGTCTGCGAAGCCGGTATCCGGGCGATCCGCGATGGGCGGACGAAATACACCGCGGTCGCCGGTATCAAGCCGCTGCGCAAAGTGATCCGCGAGAGCTTCCGCCGCGATCACGGGCTCGACTACGACATCGACCAAATTACGGTCGGCTGTGGGGCCAAGCAGGTCGTATTCAACGCACTGTTCGCCACCCTCGACCCGGGCGAGGAGGTGGTGATCCCGACACCCTGCTGGGTCTCCTATCCCGATATGGTGGCGCTGGCTGGCGGCAAGCCGGTTCTCGTCGCCTGCGATGAATTCCATGGCTTCAAGCTACGCCCCGAGGCGCTCGAAGCTGCCATCACGCCGCGCACCAAGTGGCTCATGCTGAATTCGCCGTCCAATCCGACCGGTGCGGTGTACAGCCGAGGCGAATTGCTCGCGCTCGCTGCGGTGTTGCGCCGCCATGGCCATGTCCATGTGCTCTCCGACGATATTTATGAAAAGCTCACCTACAACGCCGACTTTGCTAGCATGGCGGCGGTCGCGCCGGACCTCTACGAGCGCACGCTGACGGTCAACGGCGTGTCCAAGGCCGACGCGATGACTGGCTGGCGCGTCGGTTATGGCGCGGGGCCTCTGGCGCTGATCAAGGCCATGAACCTCATCCAGGGCCAGACCTCCTCGCACACCAGTTCGATTTCCCAATATGCCGCCATCGAGGCGCTGTCCGGCGGGCGGAAGCATATCCAGGAATTCGCGAGCGCCTTTGTGCAGCGTCGCGACCTCATCGTTGCCAAGCTGAACCAGGCCGCGGGGCTTTCGTGTCGCGTGCCGGACGGCGCCTTCTACGTTTTTCCCTCTTGCGCGGGTGTTATCGGCAAGCGCACACCGGGCGGCAAGGTGATCGAAACCGACACCGATTTTGCCATGTACCTGCTCGACGCATTCGCCGTAGCCGTCGTGCCCGGAAGCGGATTTATGGCCTCGCCCTATATCCGCATTTCCTACGCCTCCTCGCTCGAGGACCTCACCCGCGCCTGCGACCGCATCATCGCCGCCTGCGCCGCCCTGTCCTGAAAGATCTCCGGATGTCCCCTGCCAAACGCCTCCGCGCTCGCATGGCCCAGACCAGCCTTGTCCACATCATGGCGGCCCACAGCCCGCTTTCGGCGATCCTCGCGGAAGAAGCCGGATTCGATGGCCTGTGGGCCTCCGGCTTCGAGTTGTCGGCGCTTTACGGCCTGCCGGACATGAGCCTGATCTCGATGACCCAGCATCTCGACATGCTGCGGGCGATCGCCGGACGCACGACGCTGCCGATCGTCGCCGATATCGATACCGGCTACGGCAACGCAATCAATGTCATCCATGCGATCGGCGAATACGAGCGGGCCGGTGCGAGTGCCGTCGTCATCGAAGACAAGACCTTTCCGAAAGTGACGAGCCTCGTTGCCGGTGGGCGCCAGGAACTGCTGCGCATTGAGGAGTTCAAGGGCAAAATCGCGGCCGCCGTCACGACAAGACAGGATCCGGATTTTCTCGTGATCGCCCGCACCGAAGCGCTGATCGCAGGCCTCGGCGAAACCGAAGCCCTGCAGCGTGCGCAAGCCTATGTGGACGCTGGCGCCGACATGATCTTGATCCATTCGAAAAAGAAGGATCCTTCCGAGATCGAAAGCTTTTCGCGCGCCTGGACCGGATCGGTGCCGCTGGCGATCGTGCCGAACGCGTACCCGGAACTTAATGCCGAGCGCGTCAAGGCACTCGGCAATATTCGCATGACGATCTACGGCAACTACGGGATCCGCGCTGCTGCAACTGGCATGCAGGAAACCTTCCGCCGGATCATCGCCGATGGCGGCGTCCAGAACGTCCACAAGGACATTCTGCCGGTGGAGGACATTTTTAGACTTCAGAGGATGGACGAGATTAAATCAGCCGAATCTCGCTTCCTTTGCTGATCCGTTCCAGCCCGCGCCGCGAATGGCGAGGTTTTCAACGCGATAGGCCATTACGCCGTTCATTTTGGCTTAGGCCGTTTTTGCGCGCGACATATCGTTTATAAGCAGTAATCCGGCGATAGACATCGAATAATGTGCTGGGAACTTTCATTTTGTCGTGGCCTGCTGCCAGTAAGAACTGGCGACAATTTTCTGGAATAGAAGATGGCCACCGAAGACAATGAAGTGCCCCTCAACGCTATCCGCGTGTTCGTGACGATCGCGCGAGAAGGAAGCGTCACGCGCGCGGCTCACGCATTGGGAATGACCCAGAGCTCCGTCAGCCGCTACCTGGCCGTGCTGCAGGACCATCTGGGCACAGACCTCATGCAACGACGCGGCAAGCGGAGCGAATTGACGGAATTCGGACGGCTCTTTGCGAACACAGTCGCCGAGCCGCTAGACACCGTGTGCTTCACCGCTAAGAGAATGCGCCGGCGGGATCGACCAGACGTCAATCGGCTTGTGGTCCGCACGTCGCTTTCGACCTTCGCGTACTCTCTTCTGATTCCGAATCTCCAGGCATTTTCCGCTGAAATGGGCGGCGTCATCGTGGATGTGATCAGCTCACTGTCACTGCCGATATCCTCCGACGATTTCGACATCCTGATTACACGCGATCTTTCCATCGTCGAACCGGCCGACGATTGGGAAATCTACAACGAGCAACTGGTCTGTGTGGGCTCTCCAAATCACGTCGATGGTAAAGGCCTCTCGATTGTTCGCGCAATGCCGATTCTGAATATCACATCTCGGCCCGACATACTGCCCACATGGCTGCGGGCGATGAACCTGACCACTAAAGATATAAGCTCGGGGGCGCGTTATGATCACAATTACCTTGCTCTACCGGCGGTCATGACGGGAAAATGCCTTCTGGTAGCGCCCGAAATCATTGTCAGCGATCTGGTGCGCGGGGGCGCTCTACATGTGATACCAGGATCACGTGCGCCCAGCGGCATGCACTATCGGGCCTATGCGGTCGACCGCAGTGACAATCCCGAAATTTCTCGTGCTTTTTGCCGTTGGCTAGTCCGCCTTTGTAAAAAGGCCACCCTTCCGGAAGCCGCTTGATATCGCATGAGGTCTCCAGATGGTCATCTCCAATCCGACTTATTGGATGGCTGAAGAGCTGATTGCGCGACCAATCACGAGCTCGCCGCGCCAAGGCCCATCGACCGCTGGACTCTGATCTAGCTAGTCTAATCAGGTTTCGCAAAAGCGTGACGGAGCGCGCCGCTCCGACACGCGAAGGGGACGAAGCCGGATCGCCGCGCAACGCGCAGGAAACGCTTCGGCGCGTGTATAGCCCGCGAGCGCGCGAGCGCTTCAGTCACGATGACGCAACATCGCCGGACTGGCGCAACGCGCAACGCCTCGTGTAATCGCGAAGGCCAAAACGCAGGAAGCGCGCATGCTCTTATCCTTGTCGGACTGATCTCCGGCGCTCAGATGCGGATTTTCGAGCACGGTGGAAACTCCCTTGTTGGCGCAAGCCAAACCAAATAGGTGCGTCGGTTGTTGGCGCCTAGCTCGACGTGAGCGCGACAGCTCTGGCTATACCCGGATCAGCGCGTAACTTCGGACGGCGTGTCTCAAAGCATCCGCCCTGATCGATAGTTAGATTCACGATCTCGCATCGCGCAACAGACATCGAATCGTTTGATGAAACGCCCTGGTTTTGCGATGGATGACATCCGCCCTCCGTTGGGCTCGGGCTACAATCTGAGCGCGTCTTGCAGCATGGCAGCGGCCGATGACGTAAGCCCGATGCAGGTCCGTGAGACGCCTTGAGCGCCGACCCTCTCACAGTAACAGGGGAGCGCTTAGAGCTTCGCAAATGCATCAAATCTCTCAAGCATTTGTGCGTAGTTGGTCGATCATGAGCAGCGCATTGATCTCGACTGGACCCATCTTTCGCAATCCCGAATGTGAGCCTGTGCTGAGCATGCAAAGCCGGCGGGCCCGCGGTGGGTCATCTGGCTGAGCTCGGCCGCTGGCGGACCGTCCCACACAACTAAAAATCGTCACAATCCATGCGCACAGCTTCGGTACCTTAGATTAATTTGGTAAGTGTGCGATGGATGATCCAGGCTCGCGACTGTCTATCGAAGCACCTCACATTCCGAACCTTGATCCTCGGCAACTTCGCTATGCTGTTATAGCCGCGGACTTCGGAAGTCTCCGACAGGCGGCTGACGTACCTCTTGTCAAACAAACGACGCTTAGCCGCTCGATACGAAAGTTCGAGCATCTCGTGGGTATTGCGATTTTTGAGCGGTCGAACGCTGGCATTCGTCGACAGCCGCAAGTCGTACTTTTTTCGCGGCGCGGTTCATACTCGAAAACATGGAGGTCTCTCAGCGCCAGAAATCTGCGTGCGCCATGCTTGAATTCAGGCAATGATTCCCAAATCGACCTGACTACGGCTGAGCGATCAGGAACACTTCCGCGGGCCGAGACGCTCAAATTTTCTGCGCAATGGAGGCCAGATAACGAGATCCCCGCTCTGGAGAGGCTCATCGATTGCGCCTGCCCTCCAGAGGGCTGACTGATTTGAACGGCCAAGAGAGGCAAGCCACCGTGGAAGTCCACTCAACTCGCGATAGGAGGCAATAGGTGGGCTGCGGCCTCATCGACACATATGAGGAAAATGAAGGAGACCAGCATGTCCAGTCTGAGGCTATCGGTTCGCAACCCACCTCTGAACACATCGAAAGAGAGGACTGAGAAAGCTCGATTGACGGCTACCATGAAAAGGCGGGCGCTCAAGCGCAAGATCAAAGCTTCCAAAATTTCGGTGGTGTCCTCGTCTGGGTCGACGCCGGAACCGGAATCCTAGCTATTCCGAATTGACCGCACCTCACAGTAGTCAACGAATTCGCTGGCAGGGGTGCTGAAGAAGCGCAAGCAAATGGAGTGACCCATTCAAGAAACAATTTTGTTACCGGCAACTCGCCATAGGGCTTCGACCGCGCCTGTGGAATTTCGAGATCTACGCTGGGCGATCGCCGCATCCCAGCACCGAAGCCTGCGGCAAGCGGCGGAGACGCTCAACATCAAGCAGTCGACTCTTAGTCGCCGCTTGCGCAATCTCGAATGCAAGTTGGGCAGCACTCTGTTCGAGCGCACAAATGGCGGTACGCGACCGACCATTGAAGGTCAGGAATTCCTCGATGCCGCCCGGCGCGTCGTGGGCGAAGCTGATGCAATGAGCGCTCGTCTCAAGACCCGCTCGCGTGGCGAGAGCGGTCGGTTGACCATCGGCATCCACACCTCCCTCTCAGCCGGCAATCTCCGGGCCACTCTCCTCGAGCACCGGCACCGCTTCCCCGATGTCGATAGACAACTGGTCGACGGAGCGAGCGACCATCTGATCTCGGATCTCGCCAGCTCCGCCGTTGACGTCGCCTTGGTGGCCGAGCCCAACCCGAAATGGAGTGACAGGTCATTGTTGCTCTGGAGCGAGCGTGTCGTTGCCGCCCTCCCCGCGAACCATCCGTTGACGGGCCGTGGAGTAGTTCACTGGGGCGAACTGAGGCGCGAATCGCTTTTAATGTCACAGCGAGGCCCGGGACCGGAATTCCTGAAGCTCCTCATCAGCAAATTGGGATCCTCCGACCCTTGCCTGCTGCTTCGCCATGATGTCGTGCTCGACCGCTCCTCTCCTTGGTCGGCGTGGGCTGGGGCATTCTACTGATATTGGAAAGTGCGACTGGCGCAGTCTATCCGGGTGTCACCTTCCGCGAGGTGCATGATGCCGAGGGTCCGACGCGGCTGAGCTTCCGCGCCTATTGGCGGCAGGCCAACTGCAATCCATCGCTGCGTCCGTTCCTCGACCTGCTTCGCGAGCGCTATCCGGATCTTTCCGGTGACGCAGGTGCGGGCTGAGCAGCATTTCGCCGCGCCTTCGCAAAGGCGCGGTCGGTCGCCATGAACCGCTCGATCATCGGCGTGATCAATTTGGCAGGATCGGTCGGCGCCGTCGCGCCTCCGCTACGCGTCAGAATCTCGGCATAGCTTTTGAGGTCCCTGAAGACCGCCGCTGGAAGCTCGATGGTGAGCTTGACCGGCTTGTCGTCTTCAAGCGGCCCAAGTTTCAGCTTCGTCATGGTGTTCCTCCCTTGCCGTCGGGCGCCAGTACCAAATCGCGCGTGACGATCACGCGGACCGGGACGCGTGGCCGGATAGTTAGCGTCGGCTGGATGTTGAGCTGGCGCTGCACGACCTGCTGCCCGGTCTGGCTGATGCTGTTGGATGCGCCGCTGCGGATCGCTTGAACAAGGTTGTTCTCGTCCTGGCTCGTGCCCGCCTCGGCTCCGACGCTGAGCATGGTCGAAAGACCGGCGGTCTTGAACAGCATGCCCCAATGGTTTTCGACCTCGTCCTCGAGCCCGGCATGACCACCGGTGTCGGCGCCGGGCTGGCGCTCCAAGACGATCGAGTTGCCGTCGGGCATGATGATGCGGGTCCAGACCAAGAGGATCCGACTCGGGCCGAAAGCCACGGAGCTGTCGTATTGGCCGATTAGCTTCGCACCTGCGGGACCAGAAGATATTTGCCGGACGGACTGCCATAGACCGCCTCCGTGGTCTGGGCGGTGATCTGACCCGGTGCCGTATAAATCTGGTAGAGAGCGCCGCCGGAGAACGGATACACCTGGACCGCGTTGATGAAACCGGTGCGGACCGGCTGCACCCGTGCTGCGGCGTTGGCCTGTTTGACGCGAACCTTCGGATCAGCAGCTTCCGGGATTCGTTTGCCGGCGGCGAGCGGTTTCAACTGCCCGGGTAGCGGCAGGGGTTTGGCAATTCCACGATCTTGACGGGCGACGGCGGATCGGCGGTGAGCGTTGCCGGCTCCGCGGTATCGTAGTTGATGTCGGGGGATGAAATTGTGCGCAGCCGCCGAGCGTCGCGACGACAGCAGCAAAGCCGTAAGTGCGGATTTACGGAAGCACGTATCCCTGTCTTTCCGGCTTTGCTGAACGATTGAGAGAGGCGAAGCCGGACCGCCGGCGCTTACGGAAATCGGCGGGGTCATTGTCCCAGCTCCTTCGACCAGTTGATGGCGTTGACGTAGATGCCGAGCGGATTCTTGCGCAGCCGATCGGCGTCGGTTGGAGGCTGAATCGCGATGGTAAGGATCGCAGTCTGTGGTGCCGGCGAGCGCCCCATCCTGATAGCGGTGCTCGACCCAGGCGACGCGGAAGCTGTCGGGCGAAGCGCGGATGACGCTGGAGACGTCGATCGCGAACTGCTGCTTGCCGAGACTGGCGAAGGGGTCATTGGCGCGGGCGTAGTCGTTCAGCGCCAATGCGCCCGCCCTGGTCGTGAAATCGTAGGCCTGCGGCCAGTTCTGCCGCACGATGGTCGGATCGGCTGGAAGCGAGCGCACCATCATGATGAAGTGGGCGAGGTACCAGGCAATCTGCGGGTCGCTCGGCCTGTAGTCGGCCGCAGCCGGCGCCATGGCTGGCGCCTCGCCGAGCTTGTCGACCTGTACACCCAGGGAACGACGGTGCCGTGCGTGGACTGCCAGACGAGCCCGCCGACGAGGCCGCAAGCCACGATCAGCGAACCGAAGGCCATCAGCTGCCAGTTCTTGGCTTGCACGCGGGCCGAGCTGATGCGCTCATCCCAAACCTGCGCCGCGCGCTGATACGGAGTTGCGGGTTCGGGCGTGCGGCCGTAGCGGACCGACGATCGCCGAAAGACTGACATTCGTTATTCTCCTCCCGAGAGGTCGACGGAGTGGCCGCCGCCATGGGTATCGCCGGATTTGAGGGCTTGCGCGGCGGACTGCGCGCTGCGAACAACCGCCTCATTGCGTTTCATGCGCTGGACCCAGGTGGGCAAACCTCGCTCGCTCCTTGGGAAGCGGCTCCCTCTTGCGGCCTCGCCACCCTCAACGACTCCCGTAGTCGAGAAACCACCCGTGTTAGCGAAACTGGCGCGGGCGCCTGAGGCGAAGCTCTCCTGCATTGCCCCGGTTGCTTGCTCGGCGGCGCGCCTGACGTGTGCGGCGACAGCACTGGCCGCCGCACGGCCCGCGCCGCTAAGGCCGGACGCAACGTGGCCCGCGCCGGACCGACCGGCCGAGGCGAGGCGGTAGGGGGAGGACACGCCTCCCGCCATCGCCGCACCACCACGCGCGGCGGCCGCCGCACCCGAGGCCGCCGCCATCGCTCCCCTTCCGGCGAGAGCGAGCGAAGCGCCGCCATCGCCGTGCCGGCGACGGCGAGCTAGCTCCGACAGCAGCGCCCGTGCCAAGCTGCGGCGCGCCAGGAACAGACCGTTAGCGATGCCGGGCGCCGTGGCCGAGCATGGTGAGTGCGGCGAGCACGACAGAAAACCCCCGCTCGATCGTCGGCTGGCCGCCGCCATAGGTGGTGGTGAACTGCGAGACAGTCCGGTGCCGATGCCAACGAGACAGCGAGCACCATCACCTTCACGCCGGAGGCGACGACATTGCCCAGCACCTTCTCAGCGAGAAAGGCAATCTTGTTGTCGAGGGCGAAGGGAATCAGGATGAAGCTGGCCAGCGTTGTCGGCTTGAACTCGATCAGCGTGACGAATAGCTGCACCGCCAGAATGAAGAAGGCGATCAGGACCAGGAGCCAGGACACCATCAGCACCGCAACTGCAAAGAAGCTGGTGAAGCCCAGCATCTGGCTTGCGGCGTTCAGCAGTGGGTGCCCCGCGTCGAGACCGACCTGCGCGAGCCGGCCGGGCCCCAGAAAATCGGCTGTCGCCGCCGGCCTTCAGGCCAAGGCCGGCGAAGCTATTGAAGATGATGCCCGAGAGAGTGTTGAAGGCGAAGAATCCGATGTAGAGCGTCTTCTTCACCAGCCGCTGGAGGATGCCTTCGTCGGCGCCCCACGCCCAGAACGGCCGGCCAAGGTGATGTCGAGTGACGATCAGCGTCGAGGCGAGAGAAGTGGTCTCGCCTTGGATCAGGCCGAAGCCTGAATCGATATAGGTGGTGAAGGTGTTGAGGAAGGTGTCGATGACGCCGACGTTGTTCATCGTTATCTCCCTCCGCAGCGTTCGTCGTCGACGGTGTGGCTGGCGCGGCCTGTTGCGGCACGGGCCGCGCCGGCCCGCCGAACAACCGCGCGCGGTTCTCCTCCCAGACCGCCTGGCAATGCGGATCTTTGGCATCCTGGGGGCGAAGCGCGCGGCAGCGGTGCAGCTAGGCCGAGAGATCGTCGGGCGTAGAGACAGCAGGAGCGTCGGATCTGGGTTGTGGCGCGGGACGGCGATGGATGGCGGACACCCACTTCCGCCTGCCGCCGGCACACCGCAAGCACATGAAGTCGACCAACATGCTGGAGCGGCTCAACGAGGAGATCAGGCGACGCACCTATGTGGTACGTATCTTCCCCAATGGCGAGAGCTGTCTACGGCTCGTCCGTGCGTTGACCGTCGAATCGCCATGAGCCTTGGCTCGACGACCGTCGCTAGCTGAACATGGATCTGTTGAAGGACCACAAGAAGGAGGCGCTACGCCAAGCGGCCTGACAATGCTCGGGCCCACCAAAGGGATGGACGCCACCCCCCCGCCGCCGTCGCTCGCCCGCTGCGCTTCTGGGTGAGGCGAGCGACGGCGGCTCCGAGGGGATGGCTCGGCCGGATCCCATGACCGACTTTGCTGAACTTGACGCACAGAACTCTCTTCAGTCGCGGAGTTCGGCTGGATATGTCTGCTACAAATTGGGTTCGCCTGACCTCCTTCCTTAGGGCGTTGGCTTACTGAGGGGCCTTAGTGGCAAACCCTGGCCCGCAGCTTGCAGTCCACGTCGCCGGTCTCATTGCATCCGGCCACCGCGCCTTGCTGCGATAGCTCCTCTTCAAATTCACCAAATGGGTGGGACCACCACGCACGTCCCAGCCCGCGTCCATTGCCTATGGCAACGGCGGCGCAAGCGTTGTTTTCGTAAGCTTCGATTTTGCAATCCGAGCCGCCCTTGCGGCGACAGTCGAGCAGGGCCCACCGTTTAGCGCCCCTTTGTGATCTACACCCGTGCGAGACACCGACCACGTCATCTGGTTTGGAGTATGCGATGGCCCCGGAGCCGGCGAACGCGGTAGTGTTTGAAATGAACAGCGCGAGGACGCCGATTATTAGTTTACGCATTCACTTTTTCTCCATTTGGAATTGAGCATCGCAGCGATTGGCGCCTCCTGCCCTACGGCGAGATACAGCAAGGGCCGTGCCAGCGCTCCTCGCGCGCACTAAGCGCCTGATTGTGCTTTGAAACGGTTCGCGATACGCAAACGGCGCAGGGTGTTTTGAATCTCACAGCTTTGTGCACCGCCGTCAGAAAGCGGACAAGGATCGAGGGGCTGACGCATCCGGACCTTGCCCCACGGACTTGATCCGGGTTGAAGGCAATTCCTTTTTGGCAATGCGCGCGGCGCCCTAAGAGACTTGCGGTGGGCTACCGCCAACAGCTGCAAGAGGATTTCACGGTCTCGCCCCGCTTACAGCAAACTAGGGTACAGACTCAATTGAGCCAATATGCGACGAGAGCTGCGAGCTGAACAGCGGCCAAGAAATTCCGGGCGAGCTTGTCGTATCATGTGGCGATGCGGCGGAAGTCCTTGAGCCGGCAAAAGCAGCGTTCGATGACATTTCGGCCTCCGTCGCGTTTGTTGAAACGATGAATGACGACACGGTTGGATTATTGGGAATGACGGGCTTGGCGCCGCGACCAGCGATTTCGGCCGAAGGTTGTCCCCGTCGTACCCTTTGTCAGCGAGAAGCGCGCTCATGGGCGGTGCGAGCGCCAGAACATCGGGCGCGGCAGCGATGTCGGCATCCTGACCTGAGGGCCAGATGCAGGACGACCGGTCGGCAGAGCGGATCACTCAGCGCATGGATTTTTGTCGTACGGCCTCCCCGCGAGCGGCCGATTGCCTGATTGTGCTCCCCCTTTTCCGCCGGAGGCACACCGATGAGCTTTGATCGAAGTCGAGTCGAGCGACAGCACGACGGCATCTTTGCCAGCTTTGAGCAGTGCTTGAAAGATTGCGCACCATCGTTCGCGCTTGGCCCCGTGATTGAAGCGGTTGTAGATCATCGTGTAAGGACCGTATTCGCGCGGACAATCACGCCATCGCGCACCCGATAGCAGCATGTGAACAATACCGCTGATGATGCGCCGATCGTCGTCCCGATCCGGCCCCGTCAGTCCCGTCGGCAGATGAGGTTCGATACGAGCCCATTGCCTACCCCGGGAGCATTGTCTCGCTCCCGAATCAAGAACACGGAGGCAAGAGAATCACGTGGCGCTATTTAGGTTCAGACCCTAGCAGCGAGAGACAGCTTAGCGCCGAATGACGTCTGCCGGCCGAGCTGATGATCCGCCGGCACGCTCGCGGACCGCATTCCGGGTGGTAGATCTATATTCACAGACGCGCCTTTATCAGTCGCTGATTAAAACCATGACAACCGATGAGGTCTAGGCCAAGCGGGCCGGTCTATCGGCAGACCAGTCAGCTCGTTCATCGCGCGAGCTGACCCTCGGACGCAGGACCTGAAACGATCAGCTGCCCTGGCGGTCGTCCATCACGCCGGTCAATTTCCGAAAATTGAATCATATCTCAGCGCTGGTGACCCAAGCCAATCCCCAAGGTACGTGCTTTCTGTCGTAGAGACCCCTCGGATCGCTTCATCAGCTTTGAAACCCTAGCTACAGGGGTGCGAGCCTTTGAGTGCGCTTTGAGCAGCTTGACGTCATCCTTACTATACTCTTTGCGCTTGGCGGTTTTTGCCACGTGGTGTTCTCCGATTTCACTTTGCACATTTGCAGCACCTTGTTTTTGGCGAAGACGCAGCTGCTTCCCATTACCATATCAATGGTCATCGACAACTATTCAAGCGGATTTTTCTCTTCGAGATAAGAACTGGAACTACACGCGAATTTGTCCTCCCTGGATTTTATCTGCGTGACAAACCCGATTCTCGACATGCACGTCACCCAGCTTCAACATGGAAGCGAGCAATAGAGAAGGGACGCTCGATGCGCCTTCGAAAGACAACTCGAAAAGCGCTTCTTGAATGCTCCGACCTCAGCTCACCAAGACATTTCGTAGAATGATATTTTCAGGCGCCAGTATTGATGGAGTAGCGCTGGATCGCGGGACACTCGCACTGCCTCACTTGAGCGCGCATCATTAACCGGCCTCCACGGCGAGTGCACGGCGTTACCGCGCGAAGAACAAACGTCTTGTCCTATTTTCCGAAGCGCAGCGGCTTTAAGTGAAAGTACTCACAATGGCAAATCTTGCGATGCCGGATCCTCGTCAGCTGATCGAGCACGGCTCGCCCGTCCTAATTTGATCTGCCGCAGTATTCTTGATCTAACTAGCCACGTTGAGATACCCAGGCAATTCCGCTGCGAGAACGATCGCTGCCCCCGTCTCATGGACCCGACGAACCAGCGTCGTGATATTCCCCGGACTGGTCACTACCGCATGGTAAACAACCCGCGGGCCTAGCCGTCCTGGGTGAGCTTGGCACCGGCAGGCGATTGCTTGATCATGACTTGCCAGAGCGCTTGGCCAGCACAATGCCGGTGGCGCGCTGCGGATCATTCGTAATCTGTGCACATTGACCGCCACTGTCGAGCAGATGCAGGTCGAACTGTCCAACGCGGTGGAACGGACTCTGCGTCATGTCAGAGGCCTCGCAACAAATCCAGGCGAGATGTGGAAATTTCTGCCGGAGCGTGAGGCAGGGCTCAGACGCTGTATCAATAGCGGCGAGCGTCTGCTCGATGTTCGTCAATTCGCCTGCGGCGAGCACCATCTGCATAATCCTTATTGCCAGAACAAACGTTCAGGGTCGGCGTTCAGAACCGCTGTCGCCAAGCCAAGCCGTTGATGGGTCGAATGCCACTCCCAGACGCCCTTGCGGTGATCTTTGCGGAACAGCTGCCATGCCGCCCCAGTCCTATCGTGGTGCAACAGCGCGACGTCGACGAGACCTCCCTCCGCATCGATATTGCCTGAGCAGCACGGGCTCTCGACCAGATAGCCGCCAGCAATCGCTGTCACCTTTGGCGAGACATATCGGTAGCGCTCGCGCCTCGTCAGCGCGCGCACGAGCCGCCACCGGTCGAGCTCGTTGGGATGCGCGGGCAATCCGGAATGATGTCGTCTGATGATGGCGGCGTTCATTGCGCGATGTCCTGGACTGCGGAAATTTCTGCCTCGAGGCAGCCAACCACCAACTGCTTGCCGAAGTCGACCATATAAATGGGTAGGTTCGCTTCCGTATGGCGACCGACCTGTACGATCTCACCAATGTGTCCGACGCTGACCAGACACTGTTCCGCCGACGCGTCGGGAAAGGAACCGTCGTTGAGCAGATCGATTGCAGCCTTGACACGTTGGCCTGAGCAGTATTTTGGCAACCTCGGTTCGATCATCGGGGTGCCCTTCCTGACAAGCAAGGCTCCTCGCCTCCGTGACTTCGCGTGACTAGATCGAGCTCCTTGCATTTCATGCCGACGCGATAGCCGGAGTCGAGGAATTCGACGCCATAGATATAAAATTGTTGCAGGAACGTGCCGATCGAGACGACATAACCAAGCTCGCCTTTCTTGACCAGAACCTCACCGATCTCCTTGCCCACATAGGTGCCGTCGTTGCGGATGGTGCGGTTTGCCTGCACCTTGTCGCCATAATCAAAGAAGGGGGCGTCCGTCAACTCGACGATGTCACTATCACGGACGATGTTGCTCATGCTGTCGTCTCCGTTCCATGCTTCAACTGTACCGCGCCTCGCGAGCGCCCGGCCTTACGGAGCGCCCTATCATGATCCTCGATCAACCGCGTTCGATCCCCGCACGGCGGCGCGGCTGTGATCATGAGTTGCATGAGCCTTTCGGGATCCCAGTGCAGCAAAATCAACGCCCGCAACTTAAGATCCAGATGCTTGAGATAACCGTCCGTCAGCCCATGGTTGATGTTGAAGAAGCCGTCGACGCGGCACGCGCGTCCGTCCTCGACGGGGGCGTGCTTGAGCCGGCGGCGAGCCGCGCGTTTCAGCGCGGGATGCGCACAGCCGGCAGAGTCGACCTGATTACCCCGGCAACTGAGGGCGTTGTGGACGTCACCACTCACGGTCCCGCCGATACGCTCGAGCGTGCCTAACAACACCTTGGCGCCAACCCGAGCAGTCTCTCGACAGCTGCCGTCCTTCCCCGAGTTGCCCGAGACGCATCTCCAAGTAGGCAACAAGCCTTGACCGAGAACTGGAAGTCCCACGCGAGGTGCTCTCATTGCAGCCGAATTCCGGCTTGGTGGGGCCGACCGCGCCGGTGGCAGGAAATTCGTCTCCGCATCACGTGGTCGGGTGCCAACGGCTTGGCTTGGCGCAGGTAGATTTCGGCACTTTCATCGAGGTGATAGGATAGCTCTGCCGCCTTGGGATGATGCTGGGCCGGCTCGACACCGTGCGACCAACACAGGACTCGGTGTGGACGCCCTCGTTTCTCTCGGATGACCGACTAAAGGCCTTGGGCATGAATGTCGCCTGCGCAAGGCTGGCCGCAGGTGACTGGATTGATATCGCTGAAGACGGGTCCGCTCTTCGTCGGCCCATCGGCGAAATCGTCCCTTGGCGCTGGAGAAAGCGGCCTTCGGGTCGACAGGAATAGCTTAACGCGCTCCCGCCGATATTCGCGTCTCCAGAATATGGCTTAGCAACTGGCGAAAAAGCCGGCGACCAGGGCGAACCGTCCACCCGGTATGACAAGGCGACCGGCGCGACCGGCGCCTCGTCGAGCATTACCCGCCAGAGTTTCTGAACCGTTCGTGTCGTGGTGACATCCATCGTGGCCCTCACGCAGGCATCTGGTGACGCGGCAGCGCCGTGTCGAGCACGCACGTATTGTCAACCGGGCAAACCGCCACGCATTGCGGTTCATCAAAGTAGGCGGCGCACTCGGTGCATTTCTCAGGATCGATCAGGAAAACGCCGGCTCGCTCGGAAATAGCGAGATTCGGGCATTGTGTTTCGCACGCCGAACAGCCCGTGCATTGTGAGGCGATGATCTTGAACGGCATTATCTGAACCCATCCTCAGGCGGCGGAAATCAGCGCGTTGTGGCTGGCCGCCGAATCGACCCGCTCAACGTGCTTGATCTTTCCCTCGTTGACTTTATCGAGATAGAGTTTGAACCAGGCGATTGCTGACCCATCAATGGACTCCCAGGCGTACTGATCGACCGGCTCGATGCCGGCCTTGATCAATTCGGCCTTCGGGCAGCCGCCGATCTTTGAGACGAATACGGCGTGGCAATCCTTGATGGCGCCGATGGCGATTTCGAGCTTGCTGTCCTCGCCATGGCCGTCCTGGCAATAGGGGTGGATAGGACGATGACCAATGAATTTTGCGCCGGAAGTCGAGAGCTCGTAGATCTGGAACTCCTTGGCATGACCGAAGTGCTGGTTGATCAATCCCGAGCCCTTGGTTGCAACCGCCACCAGCACCTTGATTTCGCTGGACGCGCTGGCGAGCTCTGCAAGCTTCTCCTGCTTGGCCGCAAGCTTTGCAATGCGCGCCTTCTCGACCTTGGCCTGATACTCCTTTCGGGCCTGCTGGTCGTATTTGATGTTCATGGCCATGATCTTTTCCATGGTGAACTCTGCGCCGCGGTCCTCCCCGAGCAGTCCGACGGCGTCGGCCCGGCACTGGCGACAATGACGCATCATGTTCATCTCGCTTTCGCAGCTGTCCTGCAACGCGGTCACTTCCCGTGCGGTCGGGCCGCGTTGCCCACCGAGACCGAACACGGTGCCGTGCTCGGGCGACGATATCAGCGGCATCACGTTATGCAGGAAGGCGCCGCGCGACTTCACGGCCTTGTTAACCTCAACCAGATGCTGATCGTTAATCCCGGGAATCATCACCGAGTTGACTTTGCACAGGATGCCGCGCGCGGTCAGCATCTCCAGGCCCTGGAGCTGCCGATTGCTGAGGATGCTTGCGGCTTCAATTCCGGTGTAGCGCTTGTGGCGGTAAAAGATCCATGGATAGATCTTTGCACCAATTTCGGGATCGATCATGTTGATCGTGATCGTCACGTGATCGACCTTGAGTCTGGTGATCGTGTCGACATGATCGGCTAGCGCAAGACCGTTCGTCGAGAGGCACAGCTTGATATCTGGCGCGAGCTTGTTGACGAGCTCGAACGTCTTGAATGTCTTGTCCGGATTCGCCAGGGGGTCGCCAGGGCCGGCAACGCCGACCACGCTCATCTGAGGGATCGCGGAAGCGACCGCCAGCACCTTCTTGGCGGCCTGCTCTGGCGTCAACTTCTCGCTGGCAATGCCTGGGCGCGATTCGTTGGCGCAATCGTATTTGCGATTGCAGTAATTGCACTGGATATTGCAGGCGGGTGCGACCGCGACATGCATGCGGGCATAATGGTGGTGCGCCTCCTCGCTGTAGCAGGGATGGTTCTTCGCCTTTTCCCAGACCTCGTTTGGCAGATTGCCGATGCCGGCCTGAGATCCGCAGCTCGCCTTCCCGCTGCCACCGATCGTACCGCAGCCCTTGTGCTTAGCCATAACTTGCATGGTCTCTCTGATCTCGCCGCCGCCGCAGGATAGCTGGTGTTGCGCTGAAGTACTCATTCTTCCAATTCTCTCCGCAGGCCGCACTTTTCCGGCAAACATCCCCAGAGTCGTTTCTGAAGAGCCAAGAGCAACTGGCGTGCCATGTCTGCCACAAATGATTTTTGCGTTCGCTTCAAGCAGTTAGGTCACGTTGCTCGTATGTCGGTGTTATCAACTCATGTTGGAAAGCTGACAGAGATTGCGATCACAAGAGCGCTGGCAGCGTTGTTTTGGCGACGGGTAGGCTGCTTCATCTAGGCGCTTGGAAGAGCAGGGCGGCTGGCGTCCTGTAAAGTTGATCTTGTCGCCAAAATGTGACGCCAGTGCAAAGCACAATCCGCAAAAGACGTTCCGGACGCTTTGAAGGACAACTTGGTGTGGCGATTCTTCGTAGTTGCAGACAAGAAGCAGCCCCGTTACCGACCTATGCCGAAGATCACGCGGGCCTCTACGTGACATTCCGGAAGGCATTGTCAGGCAGGTGAAGAGAAACGCCTGGTGGCCACGGTGCCGACAGCCACGAATTCGATCGTGCGTCCAAACGTTGGCTGGCTCTCGAATAGATCGCGGGGGTGTAGATGCCGATCAGATTCACGAGCTGCAGCCGCCTCGGTCGACATCGCTCGAACTGCCGTCCAACAACTACCTACATCGCTGAGGTCTCGGCATCCAGCCAGCCGATCCTGCTCTTCAGGAAACGGAGGCCCAGCACCAGCAACTCGGCGTGCTCCCGGTTGTCCTTGCCGTAGCCGTGGCCGCCAGCGGCATGCTCGTAGAAATACGCCTCATAGCCCATCGCCTGCAGCTTCGCTACCATTTTGCGCGCATGTCCGGGATGGACGCGATCGTCCCGCCGCCTGGTGGCCATCAGGATCGGTGGATAGGACTGCCCGGGTCTTGCGGTATGATACGCAGAATAGGTCTTCAGCCACTCCCACTCCTCAGCGTTGTCGGGATCGCCATATTCGGCGAGCCAGCTCGCCCCGGCGAGCAGTTTTGTGTAGCGGCGCATGTCAATCAGCGGGATCGCGCAGAACAGCGCGCCAAAGCGCTCGGGATATCGCGTTAACATATTGGTGATGAGGATGCCGCCGTTTGATCCACTCTCGGCCGCGATCCGCTTGGCCTGTGTCACGCCGCGCCTAACGAGATCGGCGGCAACCGCTGCGAAATCATCATGCGACAATCTCTTGCCGGCGAGCCGACCGGCGTCGTGCCAGCGCGTGCCGAACTCGCCGCCGCCGCGCAAATTTGCCTGAACCGTGGTGCCGCCGCAATCGAGCCAAAGCTTACCGAGCGCGGAATTGTAGTACGGTTTCACGGAGATCCCAAACCCGCCATATCCGCTCATATGGACCGGCGCGTTGCCGGGCTGCCTGACGGGACCGGTCTGCAGATAGGGAATTCGCTCACCGTCGATCGAGATGGCCTCGTGCCACGTGACCACGCAGTGCTCCGCGGCAAACGTCTTCGGCGCCTGCTTCAGCACGGCGGGACTGGTAACGCCGCGCTCCATCAGGATGAGGGACGGCGGCGTGAGCGGATCCTCGACGTGGGCCAGCAAGTCGCCATTGCTCTCTGACGGATCGCGATCGAAAGACCAGATTTCGACGACGCCAAGATCAGGAAGCCCGGCCAATTGCTCGCGGTTCCAGCCATAATCGGATGGTGTGCAGATCTCGAAGACTGGCCGGAGTTCGTCGAGAATGCAAAGCACGAGCTTGCCCGCAGCCCAAAAGAAGCTCTGCAGCGCACGGCGCAGACCCGGCTCGAAGAGAACCTCGAATTGGCGGCTGCCCGCCAGGAATGCCGGCAGCGGGATGACGAGCACCGTATCCGCCGCATAGGTCTGCCCTGCCACAGACCAGGATTCGCGCGGCTTCAGGGCAAGCCAGTTGCGATGCGACCGCATCCAGATGTTACTTGGCAGATCGAGCCTCGTCTTGGCGCCCGTTTCATCGCCGAGCCAGACCACGCAATTGGAGACGTCTGTCGCATCGAGGAACCAGATCCTGGGCGGCACGACGGTGTCGTCAACACTGCAATCGACTGACACATGAGCAGCCTTGGTCTCAAAGATCACTGCCGCTTGCTCAACATGCGTACCGCGCCGCCACAGCCTCACCGTGCGCGCATAGCCGGTGGTCGCGGCCATGCCGTCGCCATAGGAGCTTAACAACACGAGCGTATCAGAATCGAACCATACGCCGCTGCCTTTGGCTTCGGGCAAGATAAAGCCATCGCGGATGAAGAGCTTCGTATCAGTGTCGAATTCACGCAAGGTCACGGCATCGCTGCCACCGCGCGATAGACTCAAGATCCACCGCGAGTGACTTCCAGGCGGTGCGACCGTGGCGTTTAGAAGCCAGTCTTCGCCTTCGCTGACGGCAAGTTGATCGAGGTCGAGCAAGACGTCCCATGACGGCTTCAGCGAGCGATACTCTTCCAGGGTGGTTCGCCGCCAGAGGCCGCGTGGATTGTTGGCGTCCCTCCACAGATTGTAGAGATACCCGCCGCGCCGGCTGACATAGGGGATATTGTCAGGTCGGTCGTAAATCGCCGTCAGCGCATCTCTGTCTCGTTCGGCTGCCGGTCCGCCAAACACCTGAAGTGTTCTGCTATTCTGCCGCTCGACGAAGTTCAGCGCACGCGCGCCTTCGATCTGTTCCAGCCATAGATAGGGATCATCGTCAGGAGCGGAAGGCGTTGGCCTTCCGGTTCGCGACTTCGTCGAGGCTCTTTCTGTGACCATGCTTCATTACAACCTTGGCATTGACGCGTAGCTCCGACATGGTTCAAGGATTTGCATCGCGAACGTTGCATCACGATTTTTCAGCTACGACCTGGCCCGGCGCGACATTCAATCCTCTCGACACTGAATGTTGCGGAGTTGCAGCAATTGGCCTGACGCCGTTAATGCGACGACCGGGCTGGCGATGTCAGTGCAATGGGCGTCGCGAGGGTTTCCCCCATCAACGCCAACGCGCTGGCCCGACGCCTCAGTGCTGGCCTAGGCCGAGATGTTGCGTTTGCCACCGTGCGCCGCCGCGATCTTGGTTCCGAAGAACGCTTCGAGCGCTTCCGGAGTGATCAGCGCGCTCGGCTGAAACCTTCCGCTACGCCAGGCCCAAGCCCAAGGAACGATGTGGCCTTCCTCGCAGATGCCGGACCGCCCCGGCAAGAATAGCTTCCGCATCGCTGGTTTGGCGAAGTCTGTGGAACCGCAGCATTCATCATTCGGTTGCTTCGCCGCCGCGCTTCCTGGCGTTGATAGTGATTGGTAGAGTGGTGTCACTCGCCATCGCCGGTAGGTCGAGCACCCAGCCGTTCGCGATTCTAATCCAACCACCCCACAGCGTCTCGTGCTCCCATTCGACAATCGGCTCCTCAAGATCCTTCTTGGGCACATAAATCGAAAGGCCCGTCTCGGGCGAACGGCGAATCATGACCTTCATGGGAGCTCCGCAAGTTGTGAGCTCTCGCCCGCGCGCTCCTGACGCGCACGCCACAAGGCTCTCTGTTTGGCAGTGATGTCCGGCATGACCTGTAGGACACGATCGATCTCATCCGGCGCCGTCTCGCGCGACAGCGAGAAGCGAACCGCACCGCGCAAGAAGGCCGGTGGTACTTTCATCGCGCGCAGGACGTGGGACGGTTCCATCGAGCCGGACGCGCAGGCCGAACCGAGTGAGACGGCAATTCCGTTGCGGTTCAGGTGGTGGACGATTGCCTCTGCTTCGAGATGCTCGAAGGCAATGTTTGACGTATTTGGCAAGCGATTCTTGATATGGCCAAGCACCATGCAACAGCCGACAGCGAGAATGCCTTGCTCCAGCCGGTCGCGAAGGGCGCCAATCTGCATCTGCTCTTGTATGAGGTGTGCTGCTGCGAGTTCCGCCGCTTTGCCGAGCCCAATAATGCCCGGAACGTTTTGGCTGCCAGCGCGGCGACGCCGCTCCTGAACGCCGCCGAAGATCAGCGGCCGGAACTTGATGCCGCTGCGCAGATACAGCGCGCCGATCCCCTTCGGACCATGGAGCTTGTGGCCGGAGAGCGACAGCATGTCGATGTCCGTGGTCTTCAGGTCAATCGGAATCCGCCCGACCGCCTGGACCGCGTCGGTGTGAAAGAGCGCGCCGACTGAGCGCGCCATCTGGGCGAGGGATTTCACCGGAAAGATCGTACCCGTCTCATTATTGGCCCACATGACCGAGGCGATTGACGTGCGCCTCGACAATGCGTTGCGATAAGCCTCGATGTCCAATCGGCCGCTTGCATCGACCGGAATGACATGGGTCTTGACTCCTCGTCGGCCCAGCTCCTCGGCAAGAGACAACACGGCCGGATGCTCAACGGCCGTTGTGACGATCTCGTCGCGTCCCTTCTGTACGGCGAGCGCCGACAGGATCGCCGTGTTGTCGGATTCAGTCGCGCCCGAGGTGAAGACGATCTCGTGATCGAATGCCGCGCCAATGAGGGCCTGCACCTTCCGGCGCGCTTGTTTTAATGCGGGCGCAACCTCAATGCCGAATGCGTGCGCGGACGACGCATTGCCGAATTGCGCAGAGAAGAACGGCAGCATCGCCGCAACCACCAAGGGATGTACACGGGTCGTCGCGTTGTTATCCAGGTAGATCGGCCGCACGGACTCTCCGCTCTGCACTTAATGTCCCACTTTGGCAGCTCCGGGGAGCGGGATCAGGCGGACGAACTCGCCGAGCCGCTCGACCAGGCGCGCCTGAATGGCCGCGAGCGTCGTGCCCGCAAGCTTGCATAACATGCAGGCGCCGGTAAGCCTGACCATGATCTTGTTGCCGTCGATTTCGACGAGCTCACAATCTCTACGATCACGCCTGAGGCTTGGCCGAATCTCATCGAGCACGGCGCTGACAATCCGCTCGCGATCGGCAGGCTCGACAGTCGAAGACTGATTCGTTCGTTCAGCCTTCAGGGCCATGTTCGATGCTCCTTCCATCGCCAATGGTCCCAAGGCAACTTAGCCGAACGATTTGCCGCAGGAGCAGCTCGATTTGGCATTTGGGTTATCGAAGCGGAACCCTGATCCTTCGAGTGACACCACGAAATCGATCGTGGTGCCGCTCAGATGCGCCCGGCTCGCGTTGTCGACGAAGACTTTAATCCCGCCTTGCTCGAACACGGTCTCATCGGAGCTCGGCTCATCGGCAAGGCCCATTTTGTATGTGAACCCTTGGCAGCCGCCGCCTTCGATCATGATCCGCAAACCGCTCGCCGGCTGCGCTGTCGAGGAGATTGCGGCCTTCAGTGCGTTGATGGCGCTATCCGTTAGGTTGATCATCTCTGGCTCGCTCTCACTTCTGTGGCAAGGTACACTTCGCAAATCCCATGCCAGTCGAGATGCAGCTGAAATCACTTGGTCTTGCAGGCGACGACCCATTCGATTTGCGACCTGTCGGGTTCGCGACAGGCGGCTTTCCAGCATCCCAACATCATCCGGCCGAGACCTGGTGATGGTGCCAGCACGTATCCATGCACATCGCGCCAAGCCGCCGCTTACGCTCTACGTCGACGCAGACATAGGGGGACGGCAAACAACTTGCATGAAGGTAGCGGACACGTCGCATTGGGCGACGCGTGCACACCACACATTGATGGGGAGCCTTCCATGACCTCGATCGACAACACCGCTCTTGGCCCGCTGGACAAGGAGGGGCGGTTGCTGAATGCGGTGCTTAAGAGTGAAACAACGAAGTCGGGGCGATTTGGATTTCGAGGCGACATCGCGCTGAAGTTTCAATCCCAGCTCGCCGACGAAAAACGACCGCCGGACTATTCTATCGAACAAGTTCTTGCAATCGCGCAGGAGGGCGAACCCACCATTCCAGTTCTTGCCGGATATCTGCATTCCTTCGCATATCTACCTGAGGCCGCAAAGGTGCTGGACGGCAGGTTGAGCCCCAAAGGCAGCTATTTCATCTTCTGCAACAACGTTGATCTGCTCGCGAAGTACCGCACCAAGATAGGCGAGATCACCTTCCGCATTCTGCCTTGCGATGAATCAACTGTGTGGAAAGAGATGATGGACCTCGCCGGCGTCGACAAGAATGACATCAAGAAGCTCGGTACCGCCGGTAGACTCGACTACTTGCTCGACGCAGCCAAGGACATCGATGGATCATACACGGAGATCTCATACGAGGACGGCCTGGCCAAAATGGAGCCGGTAAAGAACAGAAGCGAAAACCGCCCCGTCTGAGGAAGCGCCTCGGACCGTCTCTCGCCAGCTCAGCGGCTGCTGCGGCAGGCGCCGGGTTGGCGTTCCAGCACAATCGAGTTGCCGTCGGGCATGATGGCGCCGGTCCAGACCAAGAGGATGCGGCTCTGGCCGAACCGACAGAGCTGTCGTGTTGGCCGATCAGCTTCGCACCCTGGGGAATCAGCAGATATTTTCGGCGAGGACTTGATCGACCAGCGAAAGGTCAGTGGTTGTGCTGCCGACTTCGGCCGGCAACGCGGCAAACGAGCCAATCGATCGCTCCGATCCGCGCCCGTCCCCGCTTGGTCGGCCCTGGTATCCTTTGGTCCGAAAGAGACCATAGGCGGCCCAACAGGCAACCAGAATGTCTTTCGACTGGTTCGCCAGGATATGGAACGACAGCGTACTGACTTTGCTCCAATCAACCGCAGTTGGTCCGCCGGCATCCATGCGCCGCAGTTCGGCTTCGAGCCGTTCGAATTCGGGCACATCACGGACATTCATGCCGGCAGGCGCGGGACCCGGCACAGGCGCAGCACCGCGGCACGAACGTGCATCGATATCGCCTCGAGACGGACTTCTTGTCGCTGTCATCGAGTGCGAGCAGAACTCTTTGGAAGGAACCTTGCACCTACTAGCACGACGCGGTATTTCGGTCATCCGGAAGCCGTTATGCTGCACCTCAACGCAGAAGAAAAATGATGCTTGAGAATCCGATTGATCAAAGCGCCGCTTGGCTGCTGGTACTGCAGCAGCGCCTGCGCAAGCTTGGAGGAGGTGTCCAGCGCCAGCATCTGCGAGCCCTTGAGATAGGACTTGGTCTCGTCGAGCTCCTTCTGCGTCGGGCCCTCCTCGGCGATGCGGCGCACCTCCTTCTCGATGGCATCGATGGTGTCGCCGGCGCGGTCGGCGCGCGTGCCTGTGTTGCCGATGAAGACCGCCGAATGCTCCATCCATAGCAGGGACTCGAACACCGAATAGGCCAGCCCGCGCTTCTCCCGGACCTCGCGATAGAGCCGGGAGGACAATCCGCCGCCGCCGAGGATGTGGTTGACGACATAGGCCGCCATGAAGTTCGGATCGCTGCGCTTCACGCCGGGGCCGCCGAAGGTGATCACCGTTTGCGGCACGTCGAGCGCCACGAAGGCGCGCTGCGGCGGTTTGGCGGCCTCGATGTCGGGCACCGGCACGAGGTTGGCCTTGGCGGGGAGCGCGCCGAAGGTCTGGTCGAGCAGCTTGCCGAGCGTGGCCGGATCGACGTCACCGACCACCGCGATCTTCAGTCCGTCCTTGGCAAGCACGCGGCCGACATAGTCCTTCATGTCGGCGACCGTGATGGTCGGCACGCTGTCGAGGTTGCCGTTGGTCTGCCGGGCATAGGGATGATCGCCGAAGGCGACCTCCAGGAATTTGCGGCTCGCCAGCGATGATGGATTGGTGGTCTCGCGGCGCAGCCCCGAGATCACCTGGGAGCGGATGCGCTCGACGTCGGCGGCCTCGAAATGCGGCGAGGTCAAAGCCATCCTGAGCAGGTCGAAGGCCTCGTCCTTGTTGTCGCGCAGCATGCGCAGGCTGCCGCGGAAGCTATCGCGGGTGGCGCTGAAGGACAGCTCGATGGCGCGGCGGTCCAGACGTTCGTGGAACGTCTTGGAGTCGAGATCGCCGGAGCCTTCGTCGAGGAGGTCGCCGACCAGATTGGCGACCCCCGATTTGTCCGTGGGATCCTGGCCCGAGCCGCCGGCAAAGGAATATTCCATGGCGATCAGCGGCACGGTCGCGTCCTGCACGAACCAGGACTCGATGCCGCCCGGCGAGATCAGGTGCTGGATCTTTGCGGCCGCCTGTGACGGCGAGATCGTAGCCAGCGCGAGCACCGCGCCGGTGGCAACGGACAATGCGACGCGCCGCGCGCGCGAGAAAGCAAAAGGATAGGTCACGAACGCTTCTCCTCGCGCTTGGTGCTAGCTGTGTCCTTGATCAGATAGCCCGTTACCGAGCGCTTCTTCTCGAGCCATTTCTGTGCGACAGCGCGCACCTGTTCGGCGGTGACCGCGCGAATGCGGTCCGGCCAGCTTCTGATGTCCTCGATCGACAGGCCCGTGGTCAGCGCGCCGCCATACCAGCGCGCCAGCACCGCCTGGTTGTCCTGGGCGTAGATCGCTTCCGCGATGAGCTGGGTCTTGACCCGCTCCAGGTCTTCGGCGCGAACCGGGTTCTGCGCGAGGTCGGCGATGACGCCGTCGACGACCTGCTCGACCTCGACGAAGCTGACGCCGGCTTTCGGCGCGGCCGAGACCGCGAACTGGGTCGGATCGAGCGAGATGCTTGAATAGCTAGCGTTGGCGGAGACGGCGAGCGGCTTGTCGACGACGAGGGCGCGGTAGAGATAGGAATTGCTGCCGCTGCCCATCAACTGCGCCAGCACGTCGAGGGCGGCGCTCTCGCCGGCTGCGGCGGTCGCGGCCGAGGGCACCAGATAGTAGCGCCGCACGCTGGGTTGCTCGACGCGCGGATCCGACAGCGTGACGGTGCGCGGCGCGGCCGCCTGCGGGCGGATGCGCCGCGCCGGGATCGCCGGCTGGGCGGCAATCGGCCCGAAATTGCGCTCGACCAGCGGACGGATTTCGGCGGCCTCGACGTCGCCGGCGATGACCAGGATCGCGTTGTTGGGCGCGTAGAAGCGGCGGTAGAAGGCGAGCGCATCTTCGCGATCGAGCTTCTCGATCTCCTGGTGCCAGCCGATCACGGGCCGGCCGTAGGGATGGTTGAGATAGAGCGCGGCCATTATCTGCTCGTTCAGCCGCGCGTCGGGATTGTTGGCGACGCGCATGTTGTACTCTTCGAGCACGATGTCGCGTTCCGGCAGCACGTTCTCGTCCTTGAGGATCAGGCCGGTCATGCGGTCGGCCTCGAACTCCATCATGGTCGGCAGCTGCTCGCGCGGCACGCGCTGGTAGTAGTTGGTGTAGTCGACCGAGGTGGAGGCGTTCTCGTTGCCGCCGACGCGAAGCACGGTCTGGGAGAATTCGCCGACCGGGTGCTTGTCCGTGCCCTTGAACATCAGGTGCTCGAGGAAGTGCGCGAGCCCGGACTTGCCCGGCGTCTCGTCCGCCGAACCGACCTTGTACCAGATCATCTCCGTGACCACGGGCGTGCGGTGGTCCGGGATCACCACGACTTGCAGGCCGTTCTGAAGTATGAAGCTCGCTGGTCGTTCGCGGGTGGGTGTGATCTAGGCAAGAACGCTCCTGTTCACAGGAGCGCCCCGGGAGCTAGGATCCCGGCCATTTTCCGTTTTGGACTCGACCGCCAGCGCTGTACGCGTGATCAAAGCCAGGGCAAAAGTGGCCGTGCCTAGCACCTTGATTGTCAGGGACCTGGAATTCTTCATGTCATGGCCTTTGGTCGGTAGAGATCCACGTTCTGCAGCGGACATCGCGACAAAGCAGGTGAGCCGCACGCCGTTGGCAAGCAGCGGAGCAAATGTCGGGCCGATCGCCTGACACTTCTGCGCACGGGCCGCTACGCGGCCAACTGCACGCAAGCGAAGCGCAACGCGTGTCTCCTCTCCGAAAGCCAACCCGCATTTGTTTGGTATCCGCCGATATGTTGCGAACACGACATTGCACACGACCTCGCACGACAACTCGCCGCCTCGCCGCTGCCCCACTTTTCTGAGCATCCCTACACGACTTGATCTCCGTAGGGCTTGAACGGCTCGTAGGGAGCGCACCAACGCTATTAAGAAAGGATTACCATGCCTGTTAACCTGCATGGCTTTGTCGCGCGTCAGGACACGAGCCCCAACAGGTCGAGGAACTGACGACCTAGCTGAGCGGGATCATCGAGCAGCTCGGCGGCGACATCACCAGTGAATTGGAGCGTGCGCACCAGCTCACTAATCCGGAGGTTTCGATGAATTCTCTTCGGGTCCAAGCCGCGCCATCCGGGCATGCTTTAGACGGGGGTGCGGCCCTGTCCACAGGCGATCCGCATGATAGACGATATGGACGCAGTGCCCGCGATCCCAGCGGCGGCATAGCCCTCGCGGTGGGCAACGGCGCCTTTGAAGATAGATGATGGCGATCGTGCGGGTAGGCACGGCCCAGTCGCCGTCTTCAAGATAGGTAGTCGTCCATGAAGAATACGGATTTCAGCTTGAGACGAGCTGAAGTCGGATGATGAGCTGGGCGAGGATTGGCGCAACAAAAGCTGGAGCCCGCCGGAAGTTGTAACCGGCGGCGGCGAGGACGGCATTGGCGGCATCGCCATTAAGCAGTTCGTCGATCGAGGTAACGAACAGCACACTCGACGAACTGCTGTCAGTTGAGGAAAGCGAAGATTCCCTGCAGGGCGAAGCCGCCGCGCAAGTACGCGACTTTTCTTCCGCAACATCGACGACACGCCAAGAGCCCACCGCGTTGTTGCCTGGCAACAGCTCCGCGATCTGCACTGCGTTCAGCGCCGCGCCCTTGAGCAGCTGATCCGCCGCCACGAACATCGAGATCGAATGGCCGGAGGGATCGCTGAGGTCCTTGCGGATGCGGCCGACCAGGACGTCGTCCTGACCCGAGGCGTCGATCGGCATCGGGAAGTTGTTCTTGGCACGGTCGTCGACGATCTTCACGCCGGGTGCCTGCGCCATGATGGCGCGGACCTGGTCCTCGGTGATTGGCTTTTCGCATTCGAAGGTGATGGCCTCGCAATGGGCGCGCAGCACCGGCACGCGGACGCAGGTGACACCGATGGCGATAGTCTCGTCCTCGAAGATCTTGCGGGTCTCGTTGATGACCTTGGTCTCCTCATCATTGTAGCCGGTCTCGGGATCGACCGCGGTGTTGTGGTTGAAGAGGTTGAAGGCATAGGGGTGCGGCATCACCTTGGGCGTATAGACCTGCCCGTTGAGATTGGCGCGGGTGGACTCGACAAGCTCGTCCATTGCGGCGGCGCCGGCGCCGCTCGCGGCCTGATAGGTCGAGATGATCACGCGCCTGATGCGGTTGGTCTGGTGGATCGGCCATAGCGGCACCAGCGCCGTGATGGCGGCGCAGTTCGGGTTGGCGATGATGCCCTTGTGGTCGCGGATGCGGTTCGCATTGATCTCGGGGATTACCAGCGGCACGTTCGGGTCCATCCGGAAGGCGGAGGAGTTGTCGACGACGACGGCCCCCGCCTTGACGGCGATCGGCGCGTACTTCTTGGAGATGCTGCCGCCGGCGGAGAACAGGGCGATGTCGACGCCTTCGAAGGCGCGTTCGGTCAGCTCCTCGATGACGACGTCTTGCCCGCGGAACGACACCGTCTTGCCGGCCGAGCGGGCGCTGG
>NZ_JBVVPC010000054.1:0-50719 GCF_055807355.1 Bradyrhizobium sp. Ken01 | reverse complement strand
GCAGGTTCCCGGCGAGAGGATGCCGCAAAAAGGGATTGACTAACCAAGGCCCGTTACAGAAGCCCGGATGGAGCGCATGCGTAATCCGGGTTCGTGCCACGCGGGACAGCCGGGAGATTCGGTTGGTCCGCCCCGGATTGCGCTTCGCTCCATCCGGGCTACTCACGTTCAGCTTTTAGCACCTGCCCAATTCGCCGCGCGCTTTTCCGCAAACGACGCCAGCCCCTCCGCGGCTTCTGCACTCTGGCGCTTGACCGAATGCAGCTGCACGAGCCGATTGTAAGCCGCATCGTCCACCGCCATTCCGCCGAACGAGCTCTCCAGCGCGAGGCGCTTGGTCTCGGCCATCGCTTCAGGTCCGTTGGCTAGCAACTGCTCGACCACCTTGGCGCCGGCGGCTTCGAGATCGGCGAGCGGCACCACCTCGTGGACGAGGCCGATGCGGCGAGCGTCGTCGGCGCCGAAACGTTCACCTGTGAGCGCGTAGCGGCGGACTTGCCGTACACCAATGGCATCGCAGAGCTGCGGGATGATGATGGCTGCCGTCAGGCCCCAGCGCACTTCGGTGATCGAGAACAGGGCGTTGTCGGCCGCGATCACGACGTCGCAGGCCGCGATCACGCCGGTGCCGCCGCCAAAGCAGCCGCCCTGTACCAGCGCGACCGTCGGGATCGGCAGCGTGTTGAGCCGCTGCACGGCCTCGAAAGTCGCACGCGACGCGGCCTCGTTCGCTTCGCTCGATTGCCGCCGCACGCCGTTGATCCATTTGAGGTCGGCGCCGGCCTGGAAATGCTTGCCGTTGCCCTTGAGCAGCACCACGCGAAGGTTGGGCTTGCTGCCGAGATCGTCCATGGCCGCGAGCACGCCCGCGATCAATGCGCCGTCATAGGCGTTGTTGACCTCCGGCCGGTTCAACGTGACGGTTGCAACCCCACGCGCATCCAGGGTCCACAGGACGGGGCTGTCGGTCATCGGTGTTCCTCCGCTCGCTTGTTTGACGCGCACTATGACCGAGGCTCCGCACCTTGATCCATATCTTTCGAGCGTAGGGCAGCCGCGTCCATCGCATGGCGGCTTGTGTCATGCTGCCGCGGGGCGGCATCAAGGGATCAGGACGGGACATCACATGCGCATCTGCATTTTCGGCGCGGGCGCCGTCGGCAGTCATCTCGCGGTCAGGCTGGCCCGCGCCGGCCATGAGGTCTCGTGCGTGATGCGCGGCGCGCACCTGGAGGCGGTCCGGGCCAACGGCCTGAAGCTGCGCGTCGGCGATTCCGAGGTCAGCGCCAAGGTGAACGCGTCAGGCGATCCGGCCCAGCTCGGCCCGCAGGACGTCGTGATCAGCACCTTGAAGGCGACCGCGCTGACCGGGCTGGTCTCCAGTCTCAAGCCGCTGCTGCAGGACGACACCGCCATCGTGTTCGCGCAGAACGGCATTCCCTGGTGGTACGGGATCGGCCTGCCGCCGCGACACCCGACCCCGCCCGACATCTCCTTCCTCGACCCGGGCGGGCGCCTGCGCGCCTGCATCCCGAAGGAGCGGATCGTCGGCGGGGTGGTCTTCTCCTCCAATGAGGTGATCGCGCCTGGCGTGGTGCAGAACCTGACGCCGGACCGCAACCGCCTGCTGATCGGCGAATGCGACGATCGCAATTGCGAGCGCATCACAACGCTCCGCAGTGTCTTCACCGACGCGCGGCTGGAATCGCCGCCGGTCGCCGAGATCCGCGAGGCGATCTGGTCAAAGCTGCTGACCAACATGTCGCTGTCGGTGCTGTGCCTGCTCACCGGCCAGACGGCGCGCGGCGTGCGCGATGACCCCGCCTTTGCGGACGTCATTCCGCGGATGCTGAACGAGGCAAACGAGATCGCTCAGCACTTCATCCCGGAGGTCAAGCGCGTATCACGCAGCGGTCCCGCCCCCAACCACAAGCCGTCGCTGCTGCAGGATTACGAGCTCGGCCGCGCCATGGAGATCGACGTCCTGGTGAAAGCGCCCCAAGCCTTTGCGCGCGCCGCAGGCCTGTCGACGCCGACCCTCGATCTCATCGCCGCGCTCGCGATCCAGAAGGCGCGCGACAAGGGACTTTATTCCGCCTGAAATTCAAGCGAGCCCGTCGATCCAGGCCGCGAGCGCATCAAGCACCTCCGCAAGCGCCTCTTCATTGCTGCGGCCGGACTTTTTCAGCACCGCAAAGGAGTGATCGCCGCCTTCGATCTCATGTAGCGTCGCCTTCGGGGCAAGAGCGGCGATGACCGGCCTGAGGAGGCCGAGATCGGCGAGCCCGTCGCGGGTGCCTTGCAGGAACAACATCGGGATCTCGACACTGGCCAAATGCTCGGCACGCTCGGTCGACGGCTTCTTGTCGGCGTGCAGGGGAAAACCGAGGAAGGCGAGCCCTTTGACATCAGGCAGTGCGGCCTTCGACTGCGCCTGCGACGTCATGCGCCCGCCGAAGGATTTTCCGCCCGCAACGAGCATCACACCGGGGCAGAGCCGCGCGGCTTCCTCGACTGCCGCGCGGATCGTGGCGTGGGCGACCGCCGGCTGGTCCGGACGGCCCTGCTTGTTTTCCATGTAGGGAAAATTGAAGCGGAACGTCGCGATGCCCCGACTTGCGAGCCCCTCCGCAATCTTGTCCATCGATGCGTGCCGCATCCCTGCACCGGCACCATGCGCCAGAACGTAGCAGGCGCGCGCATTGTCCGGCTGCATCAGGATCGCGGAGACCGTGCCGATACGCGCGATGTCGAGCTTGAGCTCTTGAATTTTGACAGCCACAATCAACCATTCCGACAGACGCTACTCCGGCCGCCTTGGTAGCGTCACCGGCGCAGCCTGAAAACACAATAATTGCCGCCGAAGGCTAGCCTACCAAGCCGGCTAGCTGCATTGACCGAGGTGACCATGTCCTACCGCTCCTCCTGGATGACCGAAGAGCTCGAAATCTTCCGCGACCAGTTCCGGAAATACCTGGTCAAGGACCTGGCCCCGCATGCCGAAAAATGGCGCGAGCAGAAAATGGTCGACCGCTTTGCCTGGCGCGGGCTCGGCGAGATGGGCGCGCTGCTGGCAAGCGTGCCGGAGGAATATGGCGGGCTCGGTGCAACCTTCGCCTATGACGCCGCCGTGCTCGACGACCTCGAAAGCACGGTGCCGGAGCTGACGACCGGTGTCTCCGTGCACAGCGCCATCGTCGCGCACTACATCCTCAATTACGGCTCCGAGGAGCAGAAGAAGCGCTGGCTGCCGAAGATGGCTTCGGGCGAGATGGTCGGCGCCATTGCCATGACCGAGCCCGGCACCGGCTCGGATTTGCAGGCCGTCAAGACCACGGCCAGGAAGCAGGGCAATTCCTACGTCATCAACGGACAGAAGACTTTCATCACCAACGGCCAGGCCGCCGATCTCGTCATCGTGGTCGCACGCACCGGCGATGTCGGCGCCAAGGGCATTTCGCTGATCGTGGTCGAAACCGCGGGCGCCGACGGCTACAAGCGCGGGCGCAACCTCGACAAGATCGGCTTGCATGCCTCCGACACCTCCGAACTGTTCTTCGACAACGTCGCGGTCCCGCCGGACAATTTGCTCGGCGGCGAGGAAGGCCAGGGTTTTGTGCAGCTGATGCAGCAATTGCCGCAGGAGCGCCTAGCGCTCGCGGTCGGCGCGGTCGCCGCGATGGAGCGCGCGATAAAACTCACCGTCGATTACACCAAGGAACGGAAAGCGTTCGGCAAACCGCTGATGGATTTCCAGAACACCGCCTTCAAGCTCGCCGAGCGCAAGACCGAAGCGATGATCGCGCGCGTCTTCGTCGACTGGTGCATCGAGCGGCTGGTCGCCAAGGACCTCGACACCGTCACGGCCTCGATGGCGAAATACTGGTGTTCGGAGAAGCAGGTCGAGACCGCCGACGAATGCCTCCAGCTGTTCGGCGGCTACGGCTACATGCAGGAATATCCGATCTCGCGCATCTTCATCGATTCCCGCATCCAGAAGATCTATGGCGGCACGAACGAGATCATGAAGCTGTTGATCGCGAGGTCGCTCTAATCAGGCAGCTGTGAGCGGCTACTTCATCCGCGGGTCGGCCACGAGAAAGTCGATGAAGGTCCGCACCTTCGCAGAGAGATATTTGCGGCTCGGATAGACCGCGAATAGCTTGCCCTCGAAGATGACTTGCCCGGGCACGACGTGCTCGAGGCGGCCGGCGGCGAGATCCTCCGCGACCAGCCATTTCGGCAGGAAGGCGAGGCCCATGCCTTCGAGCGCTGCCATGTGCAGCAGCGTTTCATTGCCACTGCGCAGCACCGGATTGAGCTTGACGGTCTCGGTGCCGTGCTCGCCCTCGAAGGAGAAACTTTCACCCGGGTACAGCGCGTAGTGCAGCATCGCCTGGCCGGCGAGATCGGCAAGTTTGGTCGGGCGCCCCGCGCGATCGAGATAAGCGGGCGCGCCGACCATATGGAACGCAACCTTGGTAATGGGCCGCGCGATCAGCGCCTCGTCGGGCGCTGCGGTCGCGCGAAGTGCGAGATCGAATCCCTCCTCGACCAGATTGACCATCCGGCCGCTGAGATCGACGTCGAGGCGCACTTCGGGATAGCGGCTTTGATAGTCGGCCAAAATTCCCGCGAACATCGCATTCGCCATCCACACCGGCGCGGTCAGCCGCAGCGTGCCGCGCGGAACGACCGTCGTATTGCTGACGGCGGCTTCAACCTCGTCGAGCGAGTCGAGCATCTGCCGCGCCTGCTCGAAATAAAGCGCTCCGCTTTCGCTCAGGCTGACGCGCCGACTGGTGCGGTTGAGCAGTCGCGTACCCAGCCGCTTTTCGAGCTGCATCACGTGTTTGCTCGCCATCGCGGGCGAGATGCGCAGGCGCTGCGCCGCGGTCGCGAAGCTCTTCAGCTCGGCGACCAGGCAGAACACCCTCATGCTGACCAGAGAATCCATGAAATCATCAACACCCGGGAAACGAACCAATCCCAAGACGTATAATGATCAAATATGAGGAAACTATCAAATGGTGGCGACCGTCACCTTTTGGAGAACCACCGTGTCCACCACCGCCTTCGAGACTGCCTCCCCCGGCCGCGCCATTCGTATCGGCCTTTGGATCGCACAGGGCCTGCTCTTTTTCGTTTTCACCGCAGCCGGGCTAGTCAAGCTGCTGACGCCGATTCCAGAGCTTGCCGCGATGATGCCCTGGGCCGGTCAGTATTCCGCAACGTTCGTCCGGTTCATCGGGCTCGTCGATCTCGCCGGCGGAATCGGCATCCTGCTGCCGGCGCTGACGCGGGTCCTGCCCCGGCTGACGGTGCTGGCCGCAGTGGGCTGCTCCATGTTGCAGGTGTTGGCGCTCGTCTTCCACATCTCGCGCGGCGAGGCGCCGGTCACGCCGCTCAACGTCGTTTTGCTCGCGCTCAGCCTGTTTGTGCTGTGGGGGCGCGACCGCAAGGCGCCGATTGCGCCGCGTCAGTTCTGAACAACCGAAGGCGGCAGCCATGATCTCCGCCAACGGATGGTCCCGCAGGGGCCTGCTCGCCGGCACCGCGATCCTCACGGCCGGCGGCACCGCCGCCAAGGAGGATCGTCTCGCCGACGGCGTCGTGATCCTGATCGACAGCAACGAGCCCTATGTCATGGGACACGCGATCAGCTACTCGGCTAACCTCTCGAAGCACTTTACGGACAGGGGCGCACGATTGCTGATCGAGGTCGTCGCCAACGGCAAGGGCATCGACGTCTTCCGGGCGGACAGGACCCCGCTGGTCGAACCGCTCGCGACGCTGCGGCAGTCGGTGCCCAACCTCGCCTACAGCATGTGCGCGTCGTCAAAAGCGATCGCCGAAGCCAAGGAGCAGGTCTCGATTCCGCTGATAGCAGGTGCCAGCCTCGTGCCGTTCGGGATCGGCCGCGTGGTCGATCTGCAACTCAAGGGCTGGGCCTATATCCATGCTTGAGACCGTGCGCGAAAGCGGTCCATTGCCGTCGCGGCGATCGATCATGATGGCCGTGCCGGCGCTTCTTGCCTCCTTGCGCGCGGCCCATGCGCAGGAAGGCTGGCCACCGGTGTTCGAGGCCGGCCGCAGCCAGTTCACGCTGGTGCGGCCGCGCGCGCCGATGCCAACGCTCAGGCTTCAAGACATTGGCGGGAAGGACGTCGCGTTGAGCGCGAAGCCGGGCCGCATCACCCTCGTCAATTTCTGGGCGACCTGGTGCGCGGCCTGCCGGCTCGACCTGCCCGCGCTCGCAAGTCTCGCGGGATCGCGGCCGGACCGGCTCGACGTTGTCGCGATCTGCACCGATACGAAAGACCTGCGCAAGATCCGCACGTTTCTCGGCGGCCTCGCCGTGCAGAGCCTCGCTTGCTATGTCGACGCCTATGGCGCGGCGGCCGAAGCGTCGACCGCGATATTCTCCCTGGTCGGCATGCCCATCACCTATCTCGTTGGAACGAGCGGTCAGGTCGAGGGCTACATCGCCGGTGCGCCCGACTGGCTTTCTCCGGCAGGCGCGCGGCTGCTGCAATTTTATCGCGAGCGGGGCTAGCGTCGCTCTATTTCGGATGCCACCAGCGGCCGCCGATCACGACACCTTCGGAGACGATCTTGCGGTCCCCGATCAGGTGCTCGCCGACCACGTCCTCATAGTCGAACTGGCCTTGCTTGATCGAGATCAGCGTGGCATCGCCGGCGCTGCCCGGCTTGAGGCTGCCGAGTTCGGGCCGCCGCAGTGCCATCGCGGCGTTGACAGTGGAGGTTGCGATGACGTCGGACAGCGGCATGCCCATGCACAGGAATTTCGACAGGGTCGTGACCTGGTCGAAGGCCGGGCCGTCGATGCAGAGTTGATGAATGTCGGACGAGATGGTGTCCGGATAGAAGCCGTTGGCGAGCATGGCGCGTGCGGTCTTGAACGCGAACGAGCCCTTGCCGTGGCCGATGTCGAACAGCACGCCGCGCTCGCGGGCGTCGAGCACCGCCCGCTTCACCGTGCCCTGCGCGGTCGCGGGCGTGTTGGGGAAAGGACGGAACGCATGGGTGAGCACGTCGCCGGGGCGCAGGCGCGCCAGCACCTCCTCGTAGCTCGGCGGCGGATGGTCGATATGCGCCATCAGGGGCATGCCGACCTCGTTCGCGACCTCGAGCGCGATATCGAGCGGCACGACGCCCGACGTGCCCGAGGAGTGCAGCCCCACGCGCACCTTGATGCCGACGATGAGGTCGCGGTTGGCGTCGGCCACCTTGGCCGCCTCGATCGGATTCATCAGCCGCAGCTCCTCGCTCTCGCCGACCATGATCCGGTGCGAGAAGCCAAAGATGCCGGCGTGCGAGACGTGAAGATAAGCGAGGATGCGGACCTGGCTCGGCTCGATCACATGCTTGCGGAAGCCCGCGAAATTGCCCGGCCCCGCGCTGCCAGTGTCGACCGCGGTGGTGACGCCGGAGAGACGGCAAAACTCTTCGGCGTCGATGCCAAGCGACGTGCCGCCCCAATAGACGTGGGTGTGGAGATCGATCAGCCCCGGGGTCACGATGTAGCGTGACACGTCGCGCACGTCGGTGCCCGGATCGGCCTTGAGCCCGCCGCCGACCGCCGCGACCTTGCCGCCGGCAAAGGCGACATCCGTCACGGCATCGAGCTTCTGGGACGGGTCGACCACATGGCCGCCGCGCAGGATCAAGTCGAAGGGCATTGTCGTCTCCGGATATGGCAGCGAGGCGGGGCGAGAGTCAGCCCGGGCCAGGAAGGAAGCTTCGCGCTTCTAGCAATTTTTGCGCCGACGAGCGTAGCAAACGCGACGATTGCTCACTGAAAATCTGGCGATCCCGGGAAGACTCGAACTTCCGACCTACGGTTTAGGAAACCGTCGCTCTATCCGGCTGAGCTACGGGACCGCGGAACCCGCAGAGCGGGTTACCGGGGGCTTCATATCAAAGCGGAGGCGGGATCGGAAGCCCTCCGCGTTGCTCAATGCGGAGGGCTGCCGGCCATCTCATGCCCGGATATTGTTGTCCTTGACCACCTTGCCCCAAATGGCGACCTGCTTGTCGAAGAAGGTCTTGAAGGCGGGACCGTCCTCGAGCAGCAGCGTCATCTGCTGCGTCTCCTTGAGCTGGGCGGCGGTGGCGGGCTCGCTCAGGATCTCCTTGGACGCGGTCGCCAGGCCTGCGACGATGTCCGGCGGCGTCCACGTCGGCGCGAAGATGCCCCACCAGGCCAGCGTCTCGAAATCCGGAAAGCCTGCCTCGATCGCGGTCGGCGTATCCGGCAGGCCGGGCAGCCGCTCGCGGCCGAGCTGCAGGATCGGACGCAGCATGTTGGTGCCGAGCTGGGCTGCAACCAGCGCCGCCGATCCCGCGATCAGGTCGACATGGCCGCCGAGCACGTCGTTCATCGCGGGGCCGCCGCCGCGATAGGGCACGTGCATGATCTCGACGCCGGCCTTGTTGCCGAGCACGGTCATGGCGAGATGGCCGAGCGTGCCGATGCCGACGGAGGCATATTTCACCGCGCCGGGCGTCGCCTTGCAGGCCGCCACCACGTCGGCGAAGCTCTTGTAGGGACGGCCCGCACCGGCGGCGATCACGTAAGGCGCGGTGCCGACCAGCAACACCGGCATCAGCTCGCGCTCGACATCGACGGGCGGCTTGTCGAGGATGGAGGGGATCACCGCGTGGGAATCGAAGGTGACCAGGAACGTCGAGCCATCAGGCGGGCTCTTGGCGACCTGCGCCGCGCCGAGCGCGCCGGCGGCGCCCGACTTGTTCTCGACAATGACGATGCGGTTGAGCTTGGTTTGCAGATGGCTCTGGAGCAGCCGCGCCATCGCATCGGTCGATCCGCCCGGCGGAAACGGCACCACCAGCGTGATCTTTGAAGCCTGCGCCAACGCCGGCGTCATCGCGAGAATAGCCGGCGCTGCGAGCAGCGTCCGTCGTGTGATCGTCATGGTATCCCCTCCCCTGTTTTCTCGCGCCCGGCTTTTGCTCTCGGCGCTTTAAGTGGTCCCGAAACCGGATCCCGCTTTTCTGTATTCTGGCCGTGGCGGACTGAAGATGTCCAGCACGCGGGCTCCGTCCGGGCCGGCGCGCATGGTGTGCGGCACATTACCCGGCGTGCGCCAGAAGTCGCCCTTCTTCACGGCAATCTCCTCATCACCCTGGACGCGGATGGCGGAGCCGTCGAGCAGCACGCCCCATTGCTCCTCGGGATGATGGTGCAGCGTGCCTTGCGCATGCGGCGCCAGCGTCACCACCGACAGCATCGCCTGCTCGCCGGAGAAGATGCGCGTGGTCACGCCTGCCGCGAGCTCGCGAAACAATCCGTCGCCGGCGTCGTCGAGATTGTGGAATTCGTCCTTCTGGCTCACGCCATCCTCCCCTTCTTTTTTTTCGCTGATCAGGATTTCCCATACGAGCCCTGATAACGGCCCTCGCGGATCGCCTTCAGCGTCTCCTCTTCGCGCGCGACCTGCGCGCGCACGGCGTCCAGCAGCGCCGCAGCACCTGCGGCGGCAAACGACACAACGCCGTCCTCGTCACCGACGACGATGTCGCCGGGCGAGATCACGCTGCCGCCGATCGAAACAGGCACATTGATCTCGCCGGGCCCGTTCTTGTAAGGGCCGCGGTGGATCACGGCGCGGGCGTAGCAGGGAAAGTCATCGGCTGCGAACGCCGCGACGTCGCGGATCGCGCCGTCGATGACATAGCCTTCGGCTTTGCGCCATTGCGCGATGTTCTTCATGATCTCGCCGACCAGCGCGCGGGTCTCATCGCCGCCGCCATCGACCACGATGACGTCGCCGGGGCCCACCAGCTCGAGCGCGCGGTGGATGGCGAGATTGTCGCCGGGACGGGTGCGGACCGTGAAGGCTGTGCCCACCAGCTTGGCGCCGCGATGATAGGGTTTTAGCCCCACTGCGCCCGGCAGCCGGCCGAGATTGTCCGAAATGACCGAGGTCGGCGCGCCGCGAAAACCCTCGATGATCTCGGCCGGCGGCTTCGGCACAGCGTTCGCGGCGATGGTGATGGTCATAATCTCAGTCCTTCCCGTGAATTCTCTTAATCGGCGTGCGCCCGCGCCTTCGCCGGCCAAATCCGGAAGGCGCGCCCCTCCTTCATCCACGCCGCGCGCTCGTCGCGCAACAGGGTGCGGCGAACTTTTCCGGAATCGTCGCGCGGCGGGGCGGTGACGATCTCGAAGCTCTCGGGGTGCTTGTAGCGGCTGAGCCGGTCCCTCAAAAAATCCGCCATGCCGTCGGCGATCGCCTGACCGTCCGCATCGCCCTCCGGCTCGATGATAGCGTGCACGCGCTGCCCCAATTCCGGATCTGGCAATCCCACCACCACGCAAGAACGCACGCCGGGGCACTCGGAGACGGCAGCTTCGACCTCGGCGGGATAGATGTTGGCGCCGCCGCGCAGCACCATGTCGGCGAGGCGGTCACCGAGATACAGATAGCCTTCCGCATCCAGCCTGCCGATATCGCCGAGCGATTCCCAGCCGTCCGCGCGGCGCTTCGGCTCGGCACCGAGATAGTGATAGGTGGCATCCTTGCCGTCATTGTTGAGGAAATAGATCTCACCGCTCTCGCCCGGCGCAACGTCGTTGCCGTCCTCGCCGATGATGCGCAAGCGCGCCATTTCGCCAATCTTGCCGACCGAGCCCTTGTGCGTCAGCCATTCCGTGCCGGAGATGATGCAGGAGCCCTGTCGCTCGGTCCCGCCATAGAGCTCCCAGATCCGCTCAGGCCCAAGCCAGGCGATCCAGTTCTCCTTCAGCCAGGGTGGCATCGGAGCGGCCATGTGGAAGACGGTCTGCAGGCTCGACACATCATAGGCGTTGCGCACGTGCTCCGGCAGCGCCCAGATCCGGTGCATCATGGTCGGCACGAAATTGACCCATTGCACGCGTTCGCGCGCGATTTGGCGCAGCGCCTCCTTGGCGTCGAACTTGACGAGGCCGGTGAGCTGGCCGCCGGTGAACAGCGCGTAGTGCGACACGATGAACGGCGCATTGTGATAGAGCGGGCCGGGATTGAGCAGCGAGACCCCAAAGGGAATATTGAGCGGCGGCGCGGCGACCGTGTCGATCACCGCCGGCTGGTGATCGAGGATCACCTTCGGGCGGCCGGTCGATCCGCCGCTGGTCATGGCTTTCCAATAGCGCGCCACCGGTGCGGTGAGCGGATCGTCCGAAAAGCCTTCCGGCACGAAATCCGCGGGCAGACGGTTCGGCGCGTTCCAGTCGGCTTCACCGCCGACCACCAGCGCCGGCTTCAGGATGTTGAGCACCGCCGCCGCTTCGCCGCGTGGCAGCCGCCATGACAGCGAGGTCGGCGTCGCTCCGCATTTCCACACCGCAAACGAGGTCTCGAAGAACGCATTGCCATTGGGCAAACCGATCGCGACGAAGTCGCCGGGCTTGACGCCCTTGGCCATAAACGCGCGCGCGCGCCGGTTGGCGCCGCGTTCGAGCGCGTCCCATGTCAGCGTGTCCTGCCCGTGACGGACGGCGATCGTGCCTTGCGGTTTGCGCTCGGCGTACCAGCGCGGCACATCGGACAGGGGCAGCAGCATCAGGCGTTTCCACTTCGTTTTCTTGGCGTCGCCAATGAGGCGACCGCAGGATGAAGTGACGCTGTGACTCCTGCGCCACGTCAAGCAAAAAATGTCAGCATCGCAGCCATGAAATTCCCGGGTTCCATGGGTGACAAGCCGGCCATAAAGGGGCAAAAATCAGCCCGACTCAGTTCGGGTTGAGTTTTGCAAGGAATGCTCTCGTAGAATGTCGGACGTAGTTGCATCGCGTCGTGCGGCGCTTGTGGTTGCCGCAGCAGGATTTTTTCTGCTGGCGCCGTCGCATGCCCAGGCACAATGGTGGAAGCGCGCGCCTGTTGACTTCGAGACCTGCGCCGACGCCGCCGAGAAAGCCACGACCAAATCCGAGAAGACGGCTGCGCTTGCAGACTGCAACGCCAAATTCGCCGGCCGGCGCAAGGCGGGCGGCGGCTATTCCTATTACGATTTCCTCCAGGACCGCACCTTCGACATCGCCGGCCCCAATCCGACGCCGGAGGAGCAGAAGAAGATCGACGAATCCTACACTGCCTATCTCGCCAATCAGCGCCGCAGCAATGAAGCCGCTCAAGCCACCGCGCGCCAGCAGCGCGAGCAGCAGGAACAACAGGTGCAGCAGCTCCAGCGGGTCGCGTTGCGAACCGAGGTTGAGCGCGTGCCGGTGCCGGTCGAGCGGCCCAAGGTCCAGCAGGCCGCCATCGGCGACGCGCGGCCGCGGCCGAAGGGCGCACCCTGCACCAAGGGCTCGTTCTCCTGCGAATGGCCGCGGCTGTCGGATGGATTGAACGACATCAAGAAGCTGTTCAGCCCGACGCCGAGCAAGCCCGCGAAGAAGGGCTGAGCTGCGCCCACAAGCTCAGCCGTCGTCCTGGCGAAAGCCAGGACCCATTACCCCAGGAAGCAGTTGGGCGGCAGACTCGTAGTTCGGTACTCCGACCGTTCACTATCGATAGATTCCGCGGTATGGGTCCTGGCTTTCGCCAGGACGACGGCTGAGGATGCGGCCTCAGTTCGTGTGCTTCTTCTTGCTGCGCTTGGGAGTTGCAACCGGCGCATTCACCGGTGCCGTTGTCGTCGGTGAACTGCCCAATTGCGACCTGCTCTCCTGCAATCGCCTGTCGTAGCCGGGAGAGTTCATGACCGTCGGCGGCCGGGCCTCCGCGACCGAGGACGCGGCGCAGAGCACGGCCAGCGCGAATCCGATCGTCAGACGAAGCTTCATCATTGCTCCTCCCGTCGCGCAGCGTGCACTCATGCGTTACCCGCGAATCTGCTGCGGTGTCAGCCGCGGCGAGCCCTTGCCCGCGGCTTCAGCCTCCTTGATCAGCGCAACAATGCGGCGCGACAGCGGCACGTCGACACTGTTCTGCTCGGCGAGCGCGATGATCGCGCCCTGGAGATAGTCGATCTCGGTCTTGCGGCCGTGCTTCAGATCCTGCCACATCGAGGAACGCGCCTCGGGATCGATCTTCATGGTCCGTCCCAGGATCAGGTTGAAAATCGGATCAGGCAGTCTCAGCAAGGTCGGCGTCCAGGACGACGGGATCGGCGTCGTCGAGACCGGGGTGATGCCGGCGACCCTCATCGCAGCCAGTCCCTCCGCCATCTGATCGGCGAAGAGTTTTCGCCAGTCACGGTTCGCCAATTGCGCCGCGAGCGGCATATCGGACAAGGCGCTGAGCGCGTTGTTCAAATTGATGATCAGCTTGCCCCATTGTACGCCGGTGATGTCGCGGCTTGCGCGCATGGCGAGCCCCGGCACCGACAGCGCTGCGGCCGTGTTCGCATCATCTTGGCCAACATGAATGTCGCCGGAGGTCGAGCGGTGGAAGCGGCCCTCGCCCATCCCGACCACGTTGAAAGGCACCATGCCGGCGAGCACGCGGCGGTCGCCGAGGCGCTCGCGCAGCACCGCGACATTGCCGACGCCGTTTTGCAGCGACACGATGACGGCGTCCTGCGGCGCATGCAGCGCGATCTGGTCGGCGACACCTGCCGTGTCGGCGCTCTTCACCGTGACCAGCACGATGCCGGCGCTGTGGAAGATCGCGGGATCTTCCGACAGCGCGAGGCGGCCCGGGTCGAGCTTCGTCTCGGAGCCGTCGAAATCGGTCAGAAGCAGGCCGAACCGCTCGATCTCGGTCTTCACCCGCGGCCGCACCAGGAACGCGACGCGGCGGCCGGCAGCCGCCAGGGTGCCGCCGACGAAACATCCGATGGCGCCCGCGCCGGCCACCACGATCGGTCGATCCGTAACCACCTTGGCTGCCCCCTTAACGATCTGCTCTCGATAGCAGAGGCTGCGGCTGCTGCCCATTCCCGCAGTTACGGCGCAATCGCCTTGTAACCGTCATGACAGCCTCATATGTTTTCGAACGGGGCTTGTTACCGGCAAGAAAGCGCCAAAGGAGAACGCCATGGGTTTGCTCGACGTCCTCAACGGCATGCAGAACGGCCCGCGCGGGCCAAGCACGCCGAGTTCACAATCCTCATCCAGCGGTGGCATGTCGCCCATGACCATGGCGCTCCTTGGCCTGCTCGCCTGGAAGGCATTCAAGCATTTGAGCGGCAATCAGAGCGGCAGCGCGCCGCAGCCGTCTCCGGCACCGACGCCGACGCATCTCCCCCCGTCGGTGAATGCGGGCGCTGGCGGCGGCCTCGGTGATCTGTTGAAGGGTGGCCTTGGCGGCCTGCTCGCGGGCGGCGCGGCCGGCAGCGTGCTCAGCGGCGGTCTCGGCGATCTCCTCAACCAGCTCCAGCAGAGCGGCCATGGCGACGCCGCCAATACCTGGGTCGGCAAGGGCGAGAACAAGGCGATCGCACCGGGCGATCTCGCCAATGCGCTCGGCGCCGACCAGATCGAGAGCCTGTCGGCCCAGAGCGGCCTGTCGCGTGACGAGCTGCTCTCCGGCCTCAGCCAATATCTGCCGCAGGTGGTCGATCATCTGACGCCGGACGGACGGCTACCGACCGAGCAAGAGATCGCGGGCAGAGTCTGATTTTAATTTAGTCAAAGCGAGGAAGCACTGTCATGAGCATGGGCGGCTTGTTGTGGATCATCGTCGTCGGCTTTGTCGCCGGCCTCATCGCGCGTTGGCTGGCGCCGGGACCGAATAATCCGAGCGGCTTCATCCTCACCACCATCCTCGGCATCGCCGGCGCGTTTCTCGCGACCTTCATCGGCCAGGCCATCGGGCACTACAGTCCCGACCAGGGCGCAGGATTCATCATGGCCACGATCGGCGCCGTGGTGGTGCTGTTCATCTGGCACCGGCTGGTAGCGAGCGGCGTGATCAAGGGATAGCCTACGATCGATGGCGCGGCCTATCCACAATTCGGCGTCGTCCCGGCGAAGGCCGGGACGACGATTGCGTTTGCCGCGCTAGCCGCGCGCCCTCACGTCACCAAATGCATCCCCGCATCCATGCGCACGACCTCGCCGGTCATGTTGCTGGAGGCCGGCATCGCCAGGAAGCAGACAAGCTGCGCGATGTCTTCCGCTGATGATGCGACCTTCAGCGGCACCTTGGCCACGACGCTGTCGCGCACCTGCTTGGCGCCCGCCTCGCCACGGCCCTTGGTGAACCAGGGTGTGTCGATATAGCCCGGGCATACCGTGTTGACGCGGATCAGCGGCGCCAGCGCCCGCGACAGCGACAGCGTCATGGTGTTGAGCGCGCCCTTGCTTGCCGCATACGCAATCGACGATCCGACGCCGCTGATGCCGGCCACCGAGGAGATGTTGACCACGGCGGACGGTCGCCCCGAGGCCTTGGCGCCGGCCTCGAGCAGGCTGCGCGCTGCGCGCACCATCTGGAACGGGCCGATGGTGTTGACGCCGTACAGGCGCTGGAAATCTTCCGCCGACAATCCATCGAGATCGGCATGGGCGACATGCTTGGTGGTGCCGGCATTGTTGACGAGCATGTCGAGCCGGCCCCAGCCGCTGGCCGCGGCGACGATCTTGCGGCAATCGTCATCCTTCGAGACGTCGCCCTGCGCGACCAGAACTTCCGGTGAGCCCGCCTTGCGGCAAAGCTCCGCGGTCGCCTCGGCTTCCCCCTGGCTCGAGGAATAGTTGATGACGAGCCGCGCCCCGCTCCGTGCGAGAATTTCCGCGGTCGCGGCACCCAGGCCGGAGGCGGACCCCGTCACGATCGCGCACAAACTGTCCTTTGCCATCCGGATTTCCTTCCCCTTGATTGAATGTCGACGTTCTGTTTAGCGAGTTTGCCGCGCCCTGCAAATCGAGCAAACTTCCGCTAAGCGGAATTAGCCTTCTATAGTCCCTTGCGTCCATGCCCGCGCTGCAGGTTGACCTGCGATCAGCGCTTGTCAGGGCCATGGCTTTTTCGGATCATCGGGCGCAAGAAGAACCTGCGCGTTCGCCCACGGGGCGGGAAGCGCCAATGGCAAAACACGGGGAACGCTGTGGCGGAGAGTGACAATATCGTCGTCGAGACCGCGGAGAAAATCTTCGCCGATCTCGCCGATCCGCAGACCGTCAACAATGACAAAAAGGATTCATGGCAGGCGCCGCTGTGGCAGGCGCTGAGCGAAGCCGGCCTCCCGTTGGCCTGGGTGCCGGACGATCTCGGCGGCTCCGGCGCGAGCCTTGCCGACGGCTTTGCGCTGCTGAACGCCGCCGGCCGTTTCGCGGTCGCGGTTCCCCTGGCCGAGACCATGGTGGCAGGCTGGCTGCTGGCGCAGGCGAAGATCGCATCCCCCGAGGGAGAGATGACGGTGCTGCCGGCGTCGCCGAAGGATCGTATCACCCTCGATGCCGATGGTGCGCTCTCTGGCCGCGCCCGCGGCGTGCCCTTTGCAAAGGCGGCAAAGCACTTCGCAGTGCTGGCCCACGGCAAGGACGGCGCCTCAATCGCGCTGGTCGACGCGAGCAAGGGTCGGATCGAGACCGGACTCAATGTCGGCTACGACCACAGCGACACCGTCACGCTCGACAAGGTCCAGCCCGTCACCATCAAGCCCGCCCCGAGCGGCTTTGACCAGACCACAATGATGCTGATGGGCGGCGTCGCGCGCAGCCTTCAGATCGCGGGCGCGCTGGAATCGATGCTCGACATCTCCGTGCACTATTCCAACGAGCGCGTCGCCTTCGAGAAGAAGATCTCCAAATTCCAGGCGGTGCAGCACAACCTCGCGCGCCTCGCCGGCGAGTCGGCTGCTGCGCTTGCCGCGGCGACCTCGGCCGCGGACGCCATCGCCAATGCAAAGTCGTTCGACGACGCGGTCTATCTCGAAGCCGCCTCGGCAAAAATCCGCTGCGCGGAAGCCGCGGAAAAGGGCGGCGCCATTGCGCATCAGGTCCATGGCGCGATCGGCTTCACACTGGAGCACATCCTGCACCGCTATTCGCTGCGGGCATTGGCCTGGCGCGACGATTTCGGTTCAGAAAGCCACTGGGCCGTCGAGCTCGGCAAACTCATTGCCAACCGCGGCGCCGACGAATTGTGGCCGCTCGTGGCTTCGCGCTGATCAGGGACGAGACAACAATGACTGCTGCCCTCCGTTTCGATCCGATCCGCCTGCCCGAAAAATGCGAGCAATTGCGCAAGGAAGTGCGCGCGTTCCTCGCAGAAGAGATCGCCGCCGGCACCTTCGATCCGCACAAGCCCAACCGCGAACACACCGACGCGCCGGAATTTTCCCGCCGGGTCGGCGCCAAGGGTTGGCTCGGGATGACATGGCCGAAGAAATATGGCGGCCAGGAACGCTCGTTCCTCGAACGTTACGTGGTGACGGAGGAGATGCGCGTCGCCAACGCGCCGACGCGGCGGTTCTTCGTCGCCGACCGCCAGAGCGGGCCGGTGCTGATCAAATACGCGCCTGAGCACATCAAGATGGACATCCTGCCGCGCATCTGCCGCGGCGAGATCTGCTTCGCGATTGGCATGAGCGAGCCGAACTCCGGCTCGGACCTGTTCGCCGCGAAGACGCGCGCGACCAAGACCGACGGCGGCTATCTCATCAACGGCACCAAGATCTGGACCTCGTCGGCGCACATCGCCGACTACATGATCGCGATCTTCCGGACCTCGCAGCCGACCAAGGAAAACCGGCGTCACGGCCTGACCCAGTTCCTGGTCAAGATGAAGCAGCCGGGCATCCAGGTGAACCCGATCGGCCAGATCACCGGCCAGTACGAGTTCAACGAGGTCGTCTTCACCGATTTCTACGTGCCCGACGATCATGTGCTCGGCGAAGTCGACGGCGCCTGGAAGCAGGCGACCAGCGAGCTCGCTTATGAGCGTTCGGGCCCCGAGCGCTTCCTGGAGACCTATTACGTGCTGACCGAGCTGGTTCGCGCCGTTGGTCCCAATCCGGACACGCGCAGCGCCGAAGGGATCGGCCGGCTGGTGGCGCAGCTCCACACCATGCGTCGCATGTCGGTCTCGGTCGCGGGCATGCTGCAGGCCGGCAAGGAGCCGGTCGTCGAAGCCTCTATCGTAAAGGACATCGGCACGGTGTGGGAGCAGCAGCTTCCGCACCGCGTGCGCGATCTCGCCGCCTTCGTCGAGGAGACCGCGACCAACCGCGAGACGCTGGAGCGGCAGCTCGATTTCGCCATCAAAACCGCGCCGAAACTCACCATCCAGGGCGGCACCACTGAGGTGCTGCGCGGCATCATCGCCCGCGGGCTTGGTTTGCGCTAATTATTCGAGGACATCATGAGCACTTACAAAGATATCGGCGTCGAGAAAGTTGGTCACGTCGGCACCATCGAAATCCGCCGCCCGCCGCTCAACTTCTTCGACATTTCGCTGATCAACCAGATCGCGGACGCGCTCGACGAGTTCGATCGCGACATCGAGATTCGCGCCTCGGTGCTGTCGGCGCAGGGCAAGGCGTTTTGCGCCGGCGCCAATTTCCAGGACCCGGCACGGCAGGCGCAAGAGGTGCGCGAAGCAGATAAGACGGCCAAGGGCGATCCGGCCGACAGCCTCGGGGCAATCAACCACCTCTACATCCAGGCCGTGCGCATCTTCCGCGCCAAGAAGCCGATCGTCGCGGCCGTGCAGGGCGCCGCCATCGGTGGCGGATTGGGCCTCGCGGTATCGGCGGACTTCCGGGTCACCTGCCCCGAAGCGCGCTTCTCCGCGAACTTTACCAAGCTCGGCTTCCATCCCGGTTTCGGCCTGACCGTGACGCTGCCCGAGCTGATCGGCAAGAACAACGCCGAGCTGATGTTCTACACCAGCCGCCGCGTCACCGGCGAAGAGGCCTTCAAATGGGGCCTCGCCAACGAACTGGTACCGCAGGACCAGGTCAAGGCGGCCGCACTGAAGCTCGCCGGTGAAATCGCCGAATGCTCCCCGCTCGGCCTCGTCTCCACCCGCGCGACGATGCGCGCTGGGCTCGCCGACCGCGTGATGGCGGCCACCAATCACGAGCTCGAGGAGCAGACCAGGCTGCGCGCGACGGAAGACTTCAAGGAAGGCGTGAAGGCCACGGAAGAACGGCGCGTGGCGAATTTCAGGGGGCGGTAGCCACCGCTCTACGCGTCGCTTCGCCGCCGCCTTGCCACATGCTCCATCGTCGTCCTGGCGAAAGCCAGGACCCATTACCCCAGGGAGAAGTTGTGGCGCGAAGCTGGTAACCACGAGTCTTCGCCAAACAACTCCCTGTGGTAATGGGTCCTGGATCAGCGCTCGCTCCGCTCGCTTGTCCAGGACGACAGCGGCGTTTGTGGTGAGCTATCTCCTCCCCACCACCAGCGCATCCACGATGGTCACGCCCTGGCCTTCGGCCTGCACCAGCACCGGGTTGAGCTCGATCTCCGCGATCTCCGCCGCATGCTGTGACGCAAGCACCGAGATATCCGCGATCAACTGCGACACCGCCGCAACATCCGCCATCGCCGCCCCTCGAAATCCTGTCAACAACGGCGCGGCTTTCAAGCGCGCCAGCATCGCGCCGGCTTCGTCCGCGCTGACCGGCGCCGGGCGGTAGACGACGTCGCGGAACAGCTCCGTGGTGATGCCGCCGAGTCCCACCATCACCATCGGTCCGAAGGTCTTGTCCGTCATCGTGCCGATGATGATCTCGACCCCCCGCTTCGCCATCGGGCTGACCAGCACGCCCTGAATGGCCGCCCCGGGCCGATGCTTGCGCGCGTTGTTGAGCAGCGCCTCGAACGCCACAAACACTTCGCCCTTTGTGGTGATGTTGACGCGCACGCCGCCCACCTCGCTCTTGTGCGCGATGTCCGGCGACTGGATCTTCAGCACCAGCGGAAAGCCGACGCGGGCGACGGCGTCGTCGAGCTCGCCCTTGTCCTTCACCAGCACCTCGTCCGGCAGCGCGATGCCGGCGGCGCGGAGCAATGCTTTGCTGTCTGTCTCGGACAGAACTGGTGAGGTCAGATGGACGGAGAGATCGCGCGCCGGCGGTCGCGCTTCGTCCGTCGGCTTCGGCAGCTCGAAACGGGCATAATCGACGAGTTGCCGCATCGCGACGCCGACATGGGTGAGGCCCGAGAGCACCACGACTCCGGATTTGGCGAGCTCGCGCCGCGCGAAATCGGACGGCACCGTGTAGGAATAGAACACCACCGGCTTGCGCTGCGCGGCCAGCACCGGCGTCAACTCGGCTTCCTTGAACGGCTTGCGGGCTTCGCTCGACAGCGACAGCACGACCAGGATCGTGTCGATCTCGTCGGATGCGGTGAGGACATCGACGCTCTTCTGCAAGCCGCCCGAGGTCACGCCCTGGGCGGTGACGTCGATCGGGTTGCGCGCCGCGCCGTAGGACGGCATCAGCGCCTTGATCTCCGCCTGGATTTTCTCGGAGAGCTCCGGCACCTGCAAGCCTTGCAGCGCCACGGCATCGGCGCCCCAGATGCCGGCGCCGCCGGAGACGGTGACCACGGCGACACGATCGCCTTTCGGCAACGGATTGCTCGCAAGCACCGCTGCGATCGTCAGTGCCTCGTCGAGATCGTTGGAGACGATGAAGCCATACTTGGCGAACACCGCGTCGTAGGCCGCCGACCATCCGGCCATGCTCGCGGTGTGCGAGGCGGCCGCCCGCATCCCGGCGCCGGAGCGGCCGACTTTCGTCACGATGACGGGCTTCTTCAGCTCGGCGGCTCCCCGCGCTGCCGCGAGAAACTTGTCGACGTCGCGGATGCCTTCGATGAACAGCAGGATCACGTCGGTGGAAGCGTCCTGCACCAGGTAATCCAGGAACTCGCCGGCCCCGAGATCTGATTCGTTGCCGGCACTGACGACATAGCTCACGGCAATGCCAAGCGCGCTGGCGCGGTGATAATAGGCAAAGCCGATGCCGCCGCTCTGGGCGACGATGCCGATCCGCCTCGTCGTGGCGACCAGCGGCACCACGCCCGGCTTGACGTCCACGGCGGGACTGAACGTCGCCGCCACGCGCTGCATCTGGCTGAAAAAACCCTCGGCGTTCGGACCGGAAATCCGCATGCCGGTGCGCCTCGCCAGCGCCGCGATCGCGTCCTGCATCGCCGCGCTCTCCCCACCCTCCTCGGCAAAGCCGGACGAGATGATGACGGCGTTCTTCACGCCGGCGGCGGCGCATTGCTCGAGCGCGGCAAGCACTGCGCGGGCGGGGATGAGGATGATTGCGAGATCGATCGGCGCGCCGATGTCGGTGATCGATTTGTAGCAGATGAGGCCATCGATCTCGGCGTAGTTCGGGTTCACCGGATAGATTTTTCCGGAATATTCGTTCTTGCGCAGCATCGACAGCAGCCGGCCCGGAATCTTCTCGTGATCGCGCGAGGCGCCGATCAGCGCGATGCTGGCCGGTGCAAAGAAGCTGTCGAGCGGATGCGGCACGAAGTGATACCTTTTCTTGTTCTTGGCCCACCGCGCTCTCCCACCCCCTCATCCTGAGGTGCGAGCGATGGGCCGCTGAGCGCCCCATCGGGAGCCTCGAAGGATGAACGGCCCCGCTGGTGGCCGTCGCCCTTCGAGGCTCGCCGAAGAGGCCAGCACCTCAGGGTGACGGATCACTATCAGACAATCAACTCAGGCGGAACGTCACTCCGCCCAGCAAAAATTCGTTGCCTGCAACGGCCTGTCCCTTCGCCCTGGCGGCATGCAGCACGCGCGCCGCATCCGCAACCTGAAACTCCAGTGCGCTCATGATTTCGCTGGCGCCTTTGACAAACCGGAAAGTCGCATTGGGCAGCTTCAATTCGGCATCGCCACTCGGCGCAATGCCGATGAGCTTGCCCCAATGCTCGGCCAGCCCTTGCGGATCCGGGCTCTGCATCTCCACGCTCGTCAACGCCTGTGTCACGTCCTTGCGGATGAATTTTTGCCAGTCGGGGCCGGCCGGTGGATACGGCCCCAAAATGTCGTCGCTGCCTTCGGTGTGGTTGAACTCGATGAAGGCGGCGCGGCAGTCGCGGGGATGGAGCTGCACGCCGTGATAGGGCGCGTGGTCGATGACGTTGGCGGTGCGCACACCAAGAGCATTGGCGTTACGACCGCGCTCGTCGGGATCGTTGCAGCAGAAGATCGCCATGTAGCCGCCGCGCCCGCCGCCCTTCTCGATGAAGCGACCGGCCGTGGTGCCGTCCTTGAACGGCGCGACCACCTCCAGCAGGATCGTGTCGACCGGCAGCAGCGCGTTCTCCAGGCCGTATTTCGCGACGTTGCCGTCGTTGTAGCAGACAGCGAGGCCCATGATATCAGCGATGTCAGTGATCACGGGCGCGAGCTGCGGCGCGACCAGGCAGATCTGCCGCAACCGCATATAGGGCGCCATCGTCATGCGCCCTTGAAGGCCGGCTTGCGCTTCTCGACGAACGCCTTTGCCGCCTCCTTGTGATCCTCGGTGTCGCTGCAGCGGGTGTGGTGGATCGCCTCGCCGTCGAAGCAATCTTCCAGCGCAAGATGCTCGGCATTGTTGATGTTGCGCTTGATGAAGCCGAGCGCGATCGACGGGCCCTGCGCCAGCGACAGCGCGAGTTCGTGCGCGGCCGCGTCGATCTCGGCGTCGGGGACGACCTTCGTCACCATGCCGATCGCATGAGCTTCCTTTGCGGAAAGCACCGGCGAGGTCAGATAGAGCTCGCGCGCCCGCGCGCTGCCGAGCAGCTGGGTGAGAAAATAGGTGCCGCCGTAATCGCCGGAGAAGCCGACCTTGGCGAAGGCGGTCGTGATCTTGCAGGATTCGGAGGCGACGCGAAGGTCGCATGACAGCGCCATCGACAGACCCGCGCCGGCGGCAGCGCCGTCGAGCTGCGCCACAACGGGTTTTGGCATCTGGTGCAGGATGCGCGACACTTCCATGCCGCGGCGCAGGTTCGCCATCTTCACCTCGAACGGCAGCAGCGCCCGGCCCTCGGCCATCGACTTGACGTCGCCGCCGACGCAGAAGCTGCCACCCGCGCCCTTGAACAAGACCGCGCGCACCTCCGGATCATCAGCCGCGCGCCGCGCCGCCACGACCAGCCCGGCGACCATGTCCGGGTTGAGCGCGTTCTTACGCTCGGGCCGGTTCATCGTGATGGTGAGCAGCCCGCCTTCGAGCTTCTGCAGGACCATGTCGTTACTCATGGGGAGTCTCCCTTGTTGTTTTGTATCTCCGTCGTTCCGGGGCTCGCGAAGCGCGAACCCGGAACCTCGAGATCCCGGGTTCGCTTCGCGCCCCGGGATGACGGCGCGACTTCGTCACGCCGTCATTTCTTCACCAGCGGACAGCGCGACTGCTCCAGCGACTGGAACGCTTCGCTGCCGGGCACGGTGGCGAGCAGCTTGTAGTCATCCCAGCGGCCCTTGGATTCCGACGGCTTCTTGACCTCGAACAGGTACATGTCGTGCAACATGCGGCCGTCCTCGCGGATCTTGCCGTTCTTGGCGAAGAAGTCGTTGATCGGCGTCTCCTTCATCACTTTCATCACCGTCGCGGCGTCGGTCGTGCCGGCCGCCTTCACCGCTTTCAGGTAGTGCGTCACGGACGAATAGACGCCCGCCTGCGCCGAGGTCGGCGGCCGCTTCATGCGCTCCTGGAAGCGCTTCGAGAACGCGCGGGTGTCGTCGTTGAGATCCCAGTAGAAAGCTTCCGCAAGCAACAGGCCCTGCGCGGTCTCGAGCCCGATGGAGTCGATGTCGGTCACGAAGGCGAGCAGCGGCGAGACCTTCTGGCCGCCCTTGGTGATGCCGAACTCGGCCGCTTGCTTGATGGCGTTGACGGTGTCGCCGCCGGCATTCGCGAGCCCGATCACCTTTGCTTTCGAGGCTTGGGCCTGGAGCAGGAACGACGAGAAATCCGACGTGTTGAGTGGATGTCGCACGCTGCCGAGCACCTTGCCGCCGGTCTTGGTCACGACCGCGCTGGTGTCCTTCTCCAGATCCTGGCCGAAGGCGTAGTCGGCGGTGAGAAAGAACCAGGTGTCGAGGCCCGACTTCACGGCCGCAAGGCCGGTCACATTGGCCTGGCCGTAGGTGTCGAACACGTAGTGAATGGTGTAGGGACCGCAGGCCTCGTTGGTGAGGCGGATCGAGCCCGGGCCGTTGAACATGATGATCTTGTTGCGCGCTTTCGCGATCTCGCCAGCGGCGAGCGCGGTCGCGGAGGCCGCGACGTCGTAGATCATCTCGACGCCCTGATTGTCGAGCATGTCGCGGGCGATGTTGGCAGAGAGATCGGCCTTGTTCTGATGGTCGGCAGCCAGCACTTGAATCTTGCGGCCGAGTACCTCGCCGCCAAAGTCCTCCACGGCCATCTTGGCCGCGGTTTCGCTGCCGGGGCCGGTGATGTCGGCATACAGGCTCGACATGTCGAGGATGCCGCCGATCTTCAGAGGCGGCTTGTCCTGGGCCTGCACGGCGCTTGCACTCAGCGCCAACGCAGCAGCAAAAATGCCGGACAAAACATGCTTCATGGAAAAGACCTCCCTTATCGCGCCGTACTCTGATGGCGGCTTGGTTATTGCTCTTGGTTAAAGCTGTTGCCGCAATCATGCCGCATGCACAAGAGCGCAGCAAGCGAAGCTGCGCCACGAGGACGGGATTAGCGCGCATGTTTTCCGCAAAGCGGAATGGCGAAGTGTGGACAGCTGCTTCCACGTCGTTGCTTCGCTGCGCTAGCAATGACGGAGTGTGAGGAAGGCTCTTCGCGCCACGCCACGCTTGAGTTAAGACTGGCATGCAACGCAACCTCACCGGGCAACGTGACGCAACGGCTTCGCCTGATCGCAATCCTTCTCGTCGCGGCTCAGAGCGCATTCGCGAGCCCGTGCCAATTCGAGTCCCAAGGCGAAGGCCGCGTCGCCGCGATTGATGCGCGCAGTCTGCGGCTCGATGACGGCCGGGAAATCCGCCTGACCGGCATCGAGCCGACCGCGACGACGAAGCAGGCACTGACCGCGATGCTCGTCGGACGCGACGTGATCCTGCGGAGCGCCGACGACACGCCCGATCGCTATGGTCGCCAGGGCGCGCTGGTCTTTGTTGGTGAGAGCGACATCTCCGTGCAGGCGCTTCTCCTCGCCCAGGGCGACGCCATCGTCTCCGCCGAGATCGCCGATAAGGACTGCGCGGCCGCCCTGATGGCGTCGGAGGCCGAGGCGAGGCGCCAAAAAAAGGGCAGCTGGGCTGACCCGTCGGCCATAAAAAACGCGGAAAGTCCGGACGATATTTTGGCGGGGATCGGGCGTTTTGTGGTGGTCGAAGGCAAAGTCCTGTCGGTCCGGCAAGCTGGGGCAATGACCTACCTCAACTTCGGACGAAACTGGACACGCGGCTTCGCCGTGACTATTTCAAAGCGCATGGTACCCGCGTTCGAAGGCGCCGGGATCGCTCTTAAGTCTCTGGAAAATAAGCGTATTCGTGTTCGGGGCTGGGCTGAGGGGAATACGGGGCCGCGTATCGATGTACGCCTCGTGGGACAAATCGAGTTGCTGGGCGCAAACGAGCCGACAGGGGTAAGGCCCTAAAAGGGGCCAGGCACGGGTTAAGCGACGTGAATGGGGTGCTAGGACGGCACGGACAAGGTGAACGCCGCCTGCGGGCAGCGCCGGCTGCGCTATGCCTCGTGCTGGGGTCAACCCTTGCCGGCTGCGGCGATATGGGCCGCTTCCAGACCGCGACGGCCCCGCCGACCGTCGCGATGCCCAAGCCGAAGCCGGCCGTCGCGCAGACCCCCGCCACCGAGAAGGAGCACGAGCGCATCCTGGCGAGCTATGGCGGCACCTATGACGACCCCAGGCTCGAATCGCTCGTCACCAAGACCGTCGACCGGCTCGTCGCGGCGTCCGACCGCCCCGACCAGGGTTACAGGGTCACCATCCTCAATTCCGGCGCGGTGAACGCCTTCGCGCTGCCGAACGGCCAGCTCTACGTCACGCGCGGTCTGCTTGCGCTGGCGAGCGACACGTCGGAATTGTCCTCCGTGCTCAGCCACGAGATGGCGCATGTGCTGTCCAAGCACGCGGCGATGCGTGAGGACCAGGCCCGTCAGGCCGCGATCGTCACCCGCGTCGTCACCGACATGAGCAACGATCCCGATCTCACCGCGCTCGCGCTCGCCAAGACCAAGCTGACCATGGCGAGCTTTTCGCGCAATCAGGAGTTCGAGGCCGACGGCGTCGGCGTCGGCATTTCCGCCAAGGCCCATTTCGACCCTTATGGTGCCGCACGCTTTCTCTCGGCGATGGAGCGCAATGCCGAGCTGAAGGTCGGAAAGACCTCGCTCGATCCGCGCGCGCAGGATTTCACCTCGTCGCATCCGGCAACGCCCGAGCGCGTGCAGAACGCGCAGACCATCGCGCGGCAATATGCAGCGCCAGAGGGCGGCGAGCGCGACCGCGAGACTTATCTCGCCGCGATCGACAACCTCGTCTACGGCGAAGACCCCAGCGAAGGTTTTGTCCGCGGCCGGCGCTTCCTGCATCCGAAGCTCGGCTTCACCTTCCAGGCGCCGGACAATTTTACGCTCGACAATACCGCGCAGGCCGTGATCGGCGTGCGCGACGGCGGCTCGCAGGCGATGCGTTTCGACGTCGTGCGGGTGCCGGCCGAACAGTCGCTCGGCGATTACCTGAATTCCGGCTGGATGGAGGGCGTCGAGAAGGCGTCCATCGAGGACATCACCATCAACGGTTTTCCGGCTGCGTCCGCCACTGCCAAGGGCGACCAGTGGCAGTTCAAGGTCTACGCCCTGCGCTTCGGCAGCGACGTCTACCGCTTCATCTTCGCGGCACGGCAGAAGTCGACTGAGAGCGAGCGCAATGCGCGCGAGACCGTCGGTTCATTCCGTCGCCTGACGCTCGACGAGATCCAGGCCGCGCGGCCGCTGCGCATCAAGGTCATCACCGTGCAGCCGGGCGACACCGTGGAATCGCTCTCCCACCGCATGGCCGGCGTCGATCACCCGGCCGAGCGTTTTCGCGTGCTCAACGGGCTCGATCGCAACGCGCAGGTGAAGGTAAGAGATCGCGTGAAGGTCGTGGCGGATTGAGGCTGCGATAGCTCGGCAAATTCCGCCGTCGTCCCGGACAAGCGTAAGCGCAGATCCGGGACCCATAACCATAGATTACCGGAATGGGCACGCTGGTTGCTTCAGCATGGCTGCAACAATAATCCGTCGGGGCAATGGGTCGTGGCTTTCGCCAGGACGACATTGGGGTGAGCCCTAACCGCCCGCGTCCATATCGCCGGCCTCGCGCTGGCCGCTGAGCCAGAGCGCGAGCAAGGTCCAGAACGCGCCTGACAGCAGGTACGCACCCGAGGCAATGACGCCGAGATTGGTTGCAAGCAACAAAGCGACCAGCGGTGCAAAGCCGGCGCCGAACAGCCAGGCCATGTCGGAGGTCAGCGCCGAGGCCGTGTAGCGATAGGCCTGCTTGAAGTTCGAGGCGATCGCGCCCGACGACTGGCCGAACGACAGACCGAGCAGGATGAAGCCGATCACCATGTAGATGGTCTCGCCGAACGCGCCGGCATCGAGCAGCTGCGGGGCGAAGCCGCTGTAGATCGCGATCGCGATCGCCGATCCCATCAGCAGCGACTTGCGGCCGACGCGGTCGGCGATGACGCCGGAGAGCACGATCGCGCCGAGGCCGAACACGGCGGCGACGATCTCGATGATCAGGAAGCGCACCGGGCTTTCGCGGGTGAACAGGAATACCCAGGACAGCGGAAACACCGTGACCATGTGGAACAGCGCGAAGCTTGCCAGCGGCGCGAACGCACCGAGCATGATGTTCTGGCCTTCGCGCGCCACCGTCTCGGAGATGCGCGAGGGCTGCAATTCGCGGGTCTCGAACAGCGAGGCATATTCTTCCGTCGTCACCATGCGCAGGCGCGCGAACAGCGCCACGACGTTGATGGCAAAGGCGACGAAGAACGGATAGCGCCAGCCCCAATCGAAGAAGTCGTCGGCCGAAAGATTCCCGGCGAAATAGGCGAACAGCCCGCTCGCCACGATCAGACCGAGCGGCGCGCCAAGCTGCGGCACCATCGCATACCAGCCGCGCTTCGAAGGCGGCGCGTTCAGCGCCAGCAGCGAGGCCATGCCGTCCCAGGCGCCGCCCCAGGCCAGACCCTGCGCGATGCGCGCCAGCGCCAGCAGCCAGATCGCCGCAACGCCGATCTCGTGATAGCCGGGCAGGAACGCGATCGCGACCGTGGCGGTGCCGAGCAGGAACAGCGCCGAGATCAGTTTGGCCGTCTTGCCGTATTCGCGGTCGACCGTCATGAAAATGACGGTGCCGATCGGCCGGGCCATGAAGGCCAGCGCGAAGATCATGAAGGAATAGAGGGTGCCGGTCAGTTCGCTCGTGAACGGAAACACCAGGCGCGGGAAGACGATCACCGAGGCGATCGCGAAGACGAAGAAGTCGAAGAATTCCGAGGTGCGGCCGATGATGACACCGATAGCGATCTCGCCGGGACTGGCCTGGTCGTGGCCGTGCTCGCCCGAGTGGTCTGCCATTGCGGGGGTCTGTGCCATCGCCATTCGTGCGCCCTTAACGTCCTGAAAACCAAAGCCGACCGCCCGGCAAGGCGCCAGGCAATCTAACCATGTCTGGCGCAACATCCCGCACTGCAACATTGGACAAATTGTCCAATGTCCGGATTGCTGCGCCGCAGCTACCCCTTGGTCCCGCAAAAGAAACTCATTCTCATAAGGCTCGGCCCGTGTCCCGTTTCAAGATCCTGGCGCTGCTACCCTTGGCGGTTGCGCTCAGCGGCTGCAACTACGTCGTGCTGGCGCCGGCCGGCGACATCGCAGCGCAACAGCGCGACCTCGTCATCATCTCCACCGTCCTGATGCTCCTGATTGTCGTCCCCGTGATGGCGCTGACGGTGCTGTTCGCCTGGCGCTACCGCCAGTCCAACACCGACGCCCGTTACGAGCCGGAATGGGACCACTCGACCAGCCTCGAGCTGGTGATCTGGTCGGCGCCGCTCTTGATCATCGTTTGTCTGGGCGCGCTGACCTGGATGGGCACGCATCTGCTCGACCCCTATCGCACGCTCGGCCGCATCCATGCCGACCGCGCCGTGGACCAGTCCAAGGCCCCGCTCGAGGTCGACGTCGTCGCACTCGACTGGAAATGGCTCTTTATCTATCCGGACTACGGCATCGCCACCGTCAACGATCTGGCGGCTCCGGTCGATCGCCCCATCAACTTCCGCATCACCGCGTCCTCGGTGATGAACTCGTTCTACATCCCCGCGCTGGCCGGCCAGATCTACGCGATGCCGGGCATGGAGACCAAGCTCCACGCTGTCGTGAACCACGCCGGCACCTACCGGGGCTTTTCGGCGAACTACAGCGGCGCCGGCTTCTCCGGCATGCACTTCAACTTCCAGGGCCTCGACGACAAGGGCTTTGACGCCTGGATCGCCAGCGCCAAGTCCGGCGGCGGCTCGCTCGGCCGCGCCGAATATCTCCAGCTCGAAAAACCCAGCCAGAACGAGCCGGTGCGGCGCTACGGCACTATCGATTCCGATCTCTACCGCCTGATCCTCAACATGTGCGTCGAGACCGGCAAGATGTGCCAGAGCGAGATGATGGCGATCGACGCCAAGGGCGGCCTCGGCCATGAGGGCCTGAACAACACCCTCCCGCTGGCCTACGACAAGTACGCCCGCCGCGGCACGGCGCTTGGCCCGGAGCCGAGCTTCGTCGCCGGCACCTGCACGCCCGATGCGCCGCAGGGCAGGACCACCGCCTCCATCACGGCACCTCTCGACACCGCGCCGCTGCTCGGCGCCGGCCTGAAGCGGCCGACGTTCACGCCGCTGAAGTCCTCGTCCTTCTTCCTCGGACAACGTCCGAAGTCAGACTCGTAAAGAGATCCCGCATGTCTCCTGATCTTCTCAAGCTCATCTTCGGCCGGCTCACCTTCGAATCGCTGCCGCTGCACGAGCCGATCGTCGTCGGCACCTTTGCCGTGGTGGCGACCGGCGGCCTCGTCATGCTCGCCGGCCTGACCTATTTCCGCGTCTGGGGTTATCTCTGGAGCGAGTGGTTCACTAGCGTCGACCACAAGCGCATCGGCATCATGTACATGATCCTCGGCATCGTGATGCTGCTGCGCGGCTTCGCCGACGCGCTGATGATGCGGTTGCAGCAGGCGCTCGCCTTCGGCGGCTCGGAGGGCTATCTCAACTCGCATCACTACGACCAGGTCTTCACCGCCCACGGCGTGATCATGATCTTCTTCGTGGCGATGCCGCTGGTCACCGGCCTGATGAACTTCGTCGTGCCGCTCCAGATTGGTGCGCGCGACGTGTCGTTCCCGTTCCTGAACAATTTCAGCTTCTGGATGACGGTCGGCGGCGCGGTGCTGGTGATGGCCTCGCTGTTCATCGGCGAATTCGCCCGCACCGGCTGGCTGGCTTATCCGCCGCTGTCCAACATCGGCTACAGTCCGGACGTCGGCGTCGACTATTACATATGGGGCCTGCAGGTCGCGGGCGTCGGAACGACGCTGTCCGGCATCAACCTGATCTGCACCATCGTCAAGCTGCGGTGTCCCGGCATGACCATGATGCGGATGCCGGTGTTCACCTGGACCGCGCTCTGCACCAACGTGCTGATCGTCGCTTCCTTCCCGGTTCTGACCGTCGTGCTCGCGCTGCTCTCGCTCGACCGTTACGTCGGCACCAACTTCTTCACGAACGATTTCGGCGGCAGCCCGATGATGTACGTGAACCTGATCTGGATCTGGGGTCATCCCGAGGTCTACATCCTGGTTCTCCCCGCCTTCGGCATCTTCTCGGAAGTGACCTCGACCTTCTCGGGCAAGCGGCTGTTCGGCTACACCTCGATGGTCTACGCCACGGTGGTCATCACCATTCTGTCGTACCTGGTCTGGCTGCACCACTTCTTCACGATGGGGTCGGGCGCCAGCGTCAACTCCTTCTTCGGCATCACCACGATGATCATCTCGATCCCGACGGGCGCGAAGATGTTCAACTGGCTGTTCACGATGTATCGCGGCCGCATCCGCTTCGAGCTGCCGATGATGTGGACGATCGCGTTCATGCTGACCTTCGTGCTGGGCGGCATGACCGGCGTGCTGCTCGCGGTGCCGCCGGCCGACTTCGTCCTGCACAACAGCCTGTTTCTGATCGCGCATTTCCACAACGTGATCATCGGCGGCGTCGTGTTCGGCGCGTTCGCCGGTATCGGCTACTGGTTCCCGAAGGCGTTCGGCTTCAAGCTCGACCCGTTCTGGGGCAAGCTGTCGTTCTGGTTCTGGGTCACGGGCTTCTACCTCGCTTTCATGCCGCTCTATGTGCTCGGCCTGATGGGCGTGACCCGCCGCCTCCGCGTGTTCGACGATCCGAGCCTGCAGATCTGGTTCATCGTCGCCGGCATCGGCGCCTTCCTGGTCTTCCTCGGCATCCTCTCGATGCTGATGCAGTTCGCGGTCAGCTTCCTCAGGCGCGAGCAGCTCAAGGACGTCACCGGCGATCCCTGGGATGCGCGCACGCTGGAATGGGCGACCTCCTCGCCGCCGCCGGCCTACAACTTCGCCTTCACCCCCGTCGTCCATGACAATGACGCATGGTGGGACATGAAGAAGCGCGGCTATCAGCGCCCGCTCACCGGGTTCAAGCCGATCCACATGCCCAGCAGCACCGGCACCGGCATCATCCTCGCCGGCCTTGCCACCGCGATGGGCTTCGGCCTGATCTGGTACATCTGGTGGCTCGCAGCCGCGAGCTTCATCGCGATGCTCGCTGTCGGCATCGGTCACACCTTCAACTATCACCGCGATTTCGACATTCCGGCCGAGGACGTCATCCGGGCCGAGGACGCGCGCACCAAACTGCTCGCCGGAGCCAAGTAAATGACTGTCGCTGTCAATCCCACGCAAACCGGCGAGCCGGTGTTCTACCTCGCCGACGAACATCCGCATCCGGAAGGCTACAGCACCTCGCTCGGCTTCTGGATCTATCTGATGAGCGACTGTCTCATCTTCGCGATCCTGTTCGCCACTTTCGGCGTGCTCGGCGGCAACTACGCCGCCGGCCCGGCGCCGAAGGATCTGTTCGAGCTGCCGCTGGTCGCGGTGAACACCTCGATGCTGCTGCTGTCCTCGATCACCTACGGCTTCGCCATGCTGACGATGCAGCAGAACAAGATCGCCCAGACCCAGATCTGGCTGGCGATCACCGGCCTGTTCGGCGCCGCCTTCATCGGCATCGAGCTGTCCGAGTTCGCCCACATGATCCATGAAGGCGCGACGCCGCAGCGCAGCGCCTTCCTGTCCGCCTTCTTCACCCTGGTCGGCACCCACGGCCTGCACGTCAGCTGCGGCCTGATCTGGCTGGTGACCCTGATGGTGCAGGTCTGGAAGTTCGGCCTGATCGAGGCCAACCGCCGCCGCCTGATGTGCCTGTCGATGTTCTGGCACTTCCTGGACGTGGTCTGGATCGGTGTCTTCACCTTCGTCTATCTCCTGGGAGTTCTGCGATGAACACCGATACTCACGCCGCCCACGCGGACGATCATCACCATGGCGACAGCCATGCTCACGGCTCGTTCTCGACCTACATGCTCGGCTTCGTGCTCTCGGTCGTGCTCACCGCGATCCCGTTCTGGCTGGTGATGAGCGGCGCGCTTCCGAGCAAGCAGATCACGGCGCTCGTCATCATGGGCTTCGCGGTGGTGCAGATCGTCGTGCACATGATCTACTTCCTGCACATGAACACGACATCCGAGAACGGCTGGAGCATGATGGCGCTGATCTTCACCATCGTCATGGTGGTGATCGCCCTGTCGGGTTCGCTGTGGGTGATGAACCACCTCAACAGCAACATGATGCCGATCCACCAGATGACCGGGATGAAGTGACCGAGACGAAGGCCGTGACAAGCAAGACAGACGGGGCTCGCGGAAAGGCCGCGCGCCCGCCCTTGTGGCTCGCGGTCCTCTCGCTCGCGGCCATTGCACTTCTGATCGCGCTCGGCGTCTGGCAGATCGAGCGGCGCGCCTGGAAGCTGGCGCTGATCGATCGCGTCGAGCAGCGCGTTCATGCCCCGGTCCAGCCGATCCCCTCGCCGGCGACATGGCCCATCGTCTCCGCCGCAAACGACGAATACAGGCACGTCAGCGTCACCGGCCGTTTCATGCATGATCGCGAGACGCTGGTTCAGGCCGTCACCGAAGAAGGCCCGGGCTATTGGGTGTTGACACCGCTCAGGCGCGACGACGGCACGCTGGTCCTGGTCAACCGCGGCTTCGTGCCGTCCGACCGGCGCGACGTCTCGACGCGCCGGGACGGCAATCCGCAAGGCCAGGTCGAGATCACTGGCCTCTTGCGCGTGACGGAGCCAAAAGGCGGATTCCTCAGGGCCAACGTGCCTGAGCACAATCGCTGGTACTCGCGGGATGTCGCCGCGATTGCGGCGGCACGCGGCCTCGACCATGTCGCGCCCTTCTTCGTCGATGCCGACGCTGGATCACAATCCGGCAGCGGCCCAATCGGCGGATTGACCGTGATCAGCTTTCCCAATAACCACCTGATCTACGCGCTGACGTGGTTTGCCCTGGCTTTCATGCTGGCCGGTAAACTTATCGTCACATTCGGCGGCGGGCTGTTCCGCCGCAGGAAGCCCTGGAGCGGCTTCGTCCACGAAGCGGCCGACGGCTCCAATGCCGGCGCCCGCAGGACGGGATCAGATGCTGGAACGATCGTCGAGCCCACCTGACGACGGAAGAACGCATGGCGCCGTCACGCTGCAATCGCAGGCGGACGCGCGCAGCGAGCTGATCGGCGCTGCCCCGACCGACGACGAGACCAACCGCAAGAACATGGCGCTGCTGATCCAGCTGCGCTGGACCGCAGTGGTCGGCCAGATCGTGACCATCGGCGGCGTGCATGTCTGGCTCGGCATTCCCCTGCCCCTCACCCGCATGGGCGCGGTGATCGGCGCACTGATATTCCTCAACATCTCCAGCCTGGTCTGGGTGCGCCATCGCGCCGCGATCACCAACAACGAGTTGCTGGTCGCCCTGATGCTGGACGTCGCCGCGCTGACCGCGCAGCTTTACCTCAGCGGCGGCGCCACCAATCCCTTCACCTCGCTGTTCCTGCTTCAGGTGACGCTGGGCGCGGTGCTGCTCGATGGCCGCTCGACCTGGTCGCTGGTCGCGCTGACCTGCGCGAGCTTCGTCTGGCTGACCGTCGCCTACCGGCCGCTCGATCTGCCGCCGAACCCGCTGAGCGAGACCTATACGCTCACGGTTGCCGGCATGCTGCTGGGGTTCGTGCTCAACGCCGTGCTGCTGGTGGTGTTCGTCACCCGCATCAACAGGAATTTGCGCGAGCGCGACGCCCATCTGGCGGCGCTGCGCCAGCATGCCGCCGAGCAGGATCATATCGTGCGCATGGGCCTGCTCGCCTCCGGCGCGGCTCACGAGCTCGGCACGCCGCTCGCCTCGCTCTCGGTCATCCTCGGCGACTGGCGCCGCATGCCCGACCTCGCCGCCGATCAGGAGCTGGCCGAGGACCTCGCGGAGATGGAGACTTCGCTGCAACGCTGCAAGTCGATCGTGACGGGCATCTTGGTGTCGGCGGGCGAAGCCCGCGGCGAAGGATCGTCGCCGACAACGGTGGCGGCTTTCCTCACCGCGCTGGTGGAAGAGTGGCGCGACGCGCGCTCGGCGCGCACGCTGTATTTCGTCAACACCTTCGGCGAGGACGTCGCGATCGTCTCGGACGTCGCGCTGAAGCAGGTGATCTTCAACGTGCTCGACAACGCCTACGAGGTCTCGCGCGACTGGGTCGAGCTCGTTGCCGAGCGCGAGGGCGACAATCTCGTGCTGTCGATCAGCGATCGCGGCCCCGGCTTTGCGCCGGAGATGCTGGCACAGCTCGGAAAGCCCTATCAGTCGAGCAAGGGCCGCGCCGGCGGCGGGCTCGGCCTGTTCCTGGTGGTGAACGTGGTGCGTAAGCTTGGCGGCAGCGTCACCGCCGAGAACCACAGGAAGCGCGGCGCCACGGTCCGCCTCACGCTGCCGCTCGCCACGCTCGCGATCGGAGGCAGCTTTGACGCTTGACCGTTCGCTCATCGTCGTCGAGGACGATGCCGGCTTTGCGCGCACCCTGAAGCGTTCGTTCGAGCGCCGCGACTACGAGGTCGTGCTCGCCGCCTCGATCGAGGACGTGCGGAAAGTTCTGGAGGAGCGATCGTTCGGCTATGCCGTCGTCGACCTCAAGCTTGGCGGCGCCTCGGGACTGGCCTGCGTCGAGCTCTTGCACACGCACGATCCGGAGATGTTGATCGTGGTGCTGACGGGCTTTGCCAGCATCTCCACCGCCGTCGAGGCCATCAAGCTCGGCGCATGCCACTATCTCGCCAAGCCGTCGAATACCGACGACATCGAGGCCGCCTTCAACAAGGCCGCAGGCAATGCCGAGGTCGCGCTCGACGCCCGGCCGACATCGATCAAGACGCTGGAATGGGAACGCATCCACCAGACCCTGATCGAGACCGATTTCAACATCTCGGAAGCGGCAAGACGATTGGGAATGCACCGTCGGACGCTGGCGAGGAAGCTCGAGAAGCGGCCGGTGAAGTAGGGAGGAGCGGATCGAAGCCGCTCCTCCGCTCCACTGGTCAGGATTGCTTGCCATATCGCGCGATGACGTCGGCCAGCGCGATATGGCCGGCGCAGGATCCTGCTCCCGGATCACTACTCCCGCTCTCCACGGCCGTGGCGTAGATGACCCCGGGATCGGCCTCGAGCAATTGGCGCAGCGCCGCCAGCTTTGGCCAGCGGCTCCTGTCCGCGACGGCGTGGAAGTCGAGCCAGCGCGCCACACCTGCCAGCAAGGCGTCCGCGAGGGTCGGCCGGTCGGCGAGCAGGAACCTTGCCGGCTCGATCATGCCTTCGAGCTTGTCGTGGCGTTCGATCACCTTTCTCCTTCCGAACTCCCGCAAGGCCGAGCGCATGGCGTCGTCCATCGCCACGCCTTCCATTGCGACCCAAAGCGGCGCGAAGGCACCGGTAAAACCGGTATTCACGAACGCCATCAGCTGATGCATGCGATCGGCTTGCGGCGACAGCGGATCAAAACTTATGCGCCGTTCGGTATCCCTGGCTTCGAGCCAAGCCGCGATCGCCATGGTTTCCGTCAGCACATCGCCCTGGTCGGTTATGAGTGCAGGCGTCTCGTGTCGGGGATTGATCCTGGCGTATGACGGGCTCAGCATCTCGCCCAGCATGTCGACGCGACACAGGCGATATGGCCTGCCAAGCCATTCAAGAGCCGCAACGAGTCCCATGGAGCTTCCCATCGGGAAGCCGTAAAGTAGGATTGGATCCATCGATCTATTCTCCGTGATTTCTGATGATCACGCTGCGCAGCGGTCCCGAACCCTAGTCGCTCGCTCCATCAAGTAAATTGCGAACATTTTTGTAACCTGGAGTCCGCCGATGAAAGATCTCGTTTCGAGATGTCCCATCGAGGAAGTGATGCAGATCCTGAGCGGCCGGTGGCCTACGCTTCTGATCTACTATTTGAAACAGGGCACCAAACGGTTCAGCGACTTGCGTCGGGACAATCCGACCATCTCGCACAGGATGCTCGCCCTCGAGCTTCGCAAACTGGAAGACGCCGGTATCGTAACCCGCACGGAATTCGACGGATACCCGTTGAGGGTCGAGTACGATCTGACCGCCGCCGGCCACACGTTGGTGCCGTTGATCGATGCGTTGGGCGCCTGGTGGTCGACGGTTGCGACTGACGCGGACGGAGACGGCCGCGAGACCGGGCGCGGCGCTTCGGGAACCGCATCGCGGGTTTGATCCCGCTCAGGACCGCAGAGGCTCAAAGCAATTCGGCCCGCTGGCCGTCCCGAACCAAGGCGGTCAGCGCCTCCAAAACAAAAAGCCCGGCCGCAAGGCCGGGCTTTTGATTGGTTGCGATGAACGCGCGAGAGGCCTACGCGGCCTCGTCGGCGACCGTGGCGCCGCCATCGGTCTCGTCGCTATCGCCCTCGGCGTCCGCATCGCCTTCACCTTCGGCGGCTTCGGACTTGGCACCAGTGCGGCGCGGGCTCTTGGCGAGCTGGGCCTCGATCTCCTTGACCGCTTCGGTCTCGGTCGAGTGCTGCACCACCGCGATCTCGCGGGAGAGACGGTCGAGCGCGGCTTCATAGAGCTGGCGTTCGCTGTAGGACTGCTCGGGCTGCGACTCGGAGCGATAGAGGTCGCGTACGACTTCCGCGATCGCGACGATGTCGCCCGAATTGATCTTCGCTTCGTATTCCTGGGCGCGGCGCGACCACATGGTGCGCTTGACGCGGGCACGGCCCTTGAGTGTCTCGAGCGCGCGCTTCACCAGCGCGGGCTCGGACAGCTTGCGCATGCCGACATTGGCGACCTTGGCGGTCGGCACGCGCAGCGTCATCTTGTCCTTGATGAAGTTGATGACGAACAGCTCGAGCTTCGCGCCGGCGATCTCCTGCTCCTCGATGGCCAGGATCTGGCCGACGCCGTGAGCGGGATAGACGACGAATTCGTTGGCCTTGAAGCCCTGACGCTGGGTCACGACCTTCTTTTCCTCGACCTTCGGCGCAACAGCCGCGGGCTTCACGGCCGGCTTGGCGGCAGCGACAGGGGCCTTGGCGGGAGCAGCAGCAACAGGAGCCTTCGGCGCGGCGGGCTTGGCAGCGGGAGCCTTGGCAGCGGGCGTCTTTGCAACAGCGGGCTTGGCGGCAGGCTTGGCGGCAACAGGCTTGGCAACGGTCGCTTTCGCGGCCGGCTTGGCAGTCTTGTTAGGCATTGCGCTTCTTTTGTTCTTCGAGGACTTTGCAGCCGGCGCCTTCGTCGCGGTCCGACCCTTGGATGCGCTACGGCTGGCCGCGGCGACTTTCTTGGCGTCCTTATGGGAAGCCTTCGCTGAAGTACTCTTTTTACGCGTTTTCTGTGACACAGCCTGCGCGCGGAAACTGCCACGCCCCTGTTCGACATTTGGTTTCACGGGAACCCAACGGGGCCGACGGGGCTAACCAGGGTTCGGCTCAATGTGCCCAATATAGCACATTTCCCGCAAAAATCAATGATTTAGGGGTCTTAAGGGCTGGTTTTCGGCGATAACGCCGCTAATAGGGTTAAGTTTGACCCGAATTAGTCGCCGGAGCCGGGGTTCGGCGAGAAATACTTGTCGAACTTGCCCTCCATGCCGTCGAAATCCTTGGCGTCGGCAGGTGATTCTTTCTTCTGGGTGATGTTCGGCCAGCTCTTGGCGTAGTCGGCGTTGACCGTGAGCCACTTTTCCAGGCCCGGTTCCGTGTCCGGCTTGATGGCATCGGCGGGGCATTCCGGCTCGCACACGCCGCAATCGATGCACTCGTCAGGATGGATGACGAGCATGTTCTCGCCCTCGTAGAAACAATCGACCGGGCAGACCTCGACGCAGTCGGTGTACTTGCACTTGATGCACGCTTCAGTGACGACGTAAGTCATCCAACGCTCCGAAAAGCTCTTTTAAAAGTCGCGGCTTGCGTAGCGCGGATGGCCCGGCGCCGCAAGCTCAGGAACGGCCGATCATGACGGCTTTATGCGCTAGATCGACCAAGAAATGAATTCAAAGCGCAATTAATTGCGCTGAGAATTCGGATGGCCTTCACCGAGCTCTTCGTAGAGCACACGGGCCGAGGCGGCATCGCCGCGGCGCTCGTTGAAGGCGGTGACTTTCAGGACGCGCACGGTGCGATCGAGCGCGACGGTGAGCACGTCGCCGATCTTGATCGCATGCCCCGGCGATTTCTCGCGTGCGCCGTTGACGCGAACATGGCCGGACTCGACAAGCTCGGCGGCGGAGGTGCGCGCCTTCACCACCCGCGCGTGCCACAGCCATTTGTCGATGCGCTGCCGCTCGGTCGTGGGCTCACTCCTTGCGGCCGGACAGCTGCTCCTTCAGCGCAGCGAGTTTTGCGAAGGGCGAGTTCGGATCGACCGGACGATCGCGCTCGCGCGGAGTGGCGCTCGATGCGTAGGGGCGCAGCGAGGGTCCGCCCTGGCGGTCGCGGCCCTTGTCGCGGTCGCGGCCACGGTTGTCGCGACCCTTGTCGCGATCGCCGCCGAACTTGCCCTTGTTACGATCGCGATCCTTGTTGTCGCGGTCTTTGCCCTCGAAGCGACGGTTCTTGTCGTCGCGCGCCTCGGGACGCGGCGCGGCTTCAGCGCCACCTTCGCGCGGCTTGCGGAAGTCTCTGCCACCATCGCGACGATGACCACCGCCATGGCGATGGCGCTCACCGCGCTTCTCGCCGTCGGCGGCAGGCTGGGCTTCGCCTTCGGCAGGAGCAGTGCCGGCTTCAGCAGCCGCCTGCGGACGCGGCTGGTGATGACGCTGGTTGCGATGACGCTCGTGGCGCGGCTTGCGATCGTCGTGACGGCCGGCGGGACGCCAGACCTCGATGAGCTCAGGCTCGGCGGGCGTGGCCGCGGCCTCCACGGGTGCTGCCGCATCGGCCGACGCAGCGGCTTCGGTTGCAGCAGTCTCTGCAGGCGCGGTTTCGGCGGGGACAGCTTCAGCGGGAGCGGTTTCAGCAGCTTCAACGGCTGCCGCAGCCTCTTCCGCAGGTGGCGCGATGCCGGGAGCGTCTTCCGGCGTGACGGAAGCCTCCAGCGCCGGCTCGTCCTGCGCGGGCTCGTCGTGCTGCTCCATGCCCGGCGCGTCTTCGACGGTCACAGGCTCGGCGGCAGCTTCGATCGCGGTGTCCGCGGGCGCTGCGGCGTCCTCGACCGGTGTTTCGGTTGTGGGCGTTTCTTCGCTGGGGGCTTCAGCAGCAGGCGCCTCGGCAACAGCCGTGGCAGGCTTCGCCGGCAGCGGCGGGCGCTTGTCCATGCGATAGCCGAGCGCACGCAGCACGGATGCAAAGTCTTCGCCGGCCGAACCGGTGAGCGAGGTCATCGCCTGCGTCACGACAAAGCTGCGGCCGTCGAACGCACCGGCGGGCTTTTCGCCGGACGCGTTCTCGCGCCAGGCCAGCGCCGGACGGATCAGATCGGCCAGGCGCTCCAGGATGTCGACGCGCACGGCGCGCTCGCCGGCCTGCTTGTAGCCGAGCACGCGATAGGCATCGCGCGGCAGCTGCTTGTCGACCGGGAACGAGGTGCGGCCGGAGCTTGCCAGATGCTGCGCACCCGATAGCGCGGAGGGATCGACATTGTCCTGCTTCAGCGCCCACAGCAGTGCGGCCAGCGCACGCCCGGCCGGCTTGAGCAGGCCGGGGAAATAGAGGTGATAGGCGCCGAAGCGGACGCCGTATTTGCGCAAGGTCGCGCGCGAGGGCTGGTCGAGGTCCTTCAGCTCGTTGGCGATCTTCGGGCGCTCCAGCACGCCGAGCGCCTCGACGAGCTGATAGGCGATGCCGCGGGCGATGCCGGTGACGTCCTCGGCCTTGCTGAGCTCGAACAGCGGCCCGAGCAGCTTTTCGATATGCGTCTTGAGCCAGAGGTCGAGCCGGGCCTGCACCTTGTCGCGGGGGGCGCCGGTGAGGCGTTCGTCGGAGATGATGCGGATGCGCGGATGCAGCGCGTCCTCTGCGGCAGACAGCCGCGCCACGGCGTCGCCGGTCCAGCGGATGATGCCTTCCGAGGTCAGCACGAACTGCTCGTCCGGTGCATTGCCCAGTTTTTCGGCGCGCGCGTTGATCTCGCCGGCGAGCACGGCCTGCGCTGCAGCCTGCAACGCTTTCGCATCGGAGCCGGCTTCCGCCGCATCCGGTGCAAAGGTGAAGCCATCGAGGCGGCCGATGACATGGCCTTCGACGATGACTTCGCCGGTCTTGCCGATTTCCGTATTCAAGCTCGTGTTCTCCCGCAGGCGGCGCATCAATACACTGGTCCGGCGATCAACGAAACGCTCAGTCAAGCGTTCATGGAGCGCATCCGATAATTTATTTTCGACCTCGCGGGCGATTCCCTGCCAGCGTTCGGGGTCTTTCAGCCAGTCGGGGCGGTTGGCGACGAAGGTCCAGGTGCGAATCTGCGCGATCCGGGCCGACAGCGTGTCGATATCGCCGTCGACGCGGTCGGCCTGGTCGATCTGGGTCCTGAACCAGGCGTCGGGGATGCATCCCTTGCGCATCAGGAAGCCGTAGAGCGTCGTCACCAGTTCGGCATGGGCGGCCGGCGACAGCTTCCGATAGTCCGGGACCTGGCAGGCCTCCCACAGCCGTTCCACGGCGTCCTTGCCATGCGCGACATCGCGCACCTCGGCGTCGCGGGCGGCGTGGTCGAGCACGCGCATGTCCTCGGCGATCGGCGCGCGCGTCAGCGCCTCGTGCCCGGGGGCCAGGTTCAGCGACACCTGGAGCGCGCCGAGGGAAGCAAAATCCAGCTTCGAATTGCGCCATTGCAAAACCTTCACGGGATCGAAGGTGTGGTTCTGCAGCGCATTGACGAGCTCGGGCTCGAACGGCGCGCAGCGGCCGGTGGTGCCGAAGGTGCCGTTGCGGGTGGCGCGGCCGGCGCGGCCGGCGATCTGGCCGAATTCGGACGGGGTCAGGCGGCGGAACTGGTAGCCGTCGAACTTGCGGTCGGAGGCGAAGGCGACGTGGTCGACGTCGAGATTGAGGCCCATGCCGACGGCGTCGGTGGCGACGAGGTAATCGACCTCGCCGTTCTGGAACATCGCGACCTGCGCGTTGCGGGTGCGCGGCGACAGCGAGCCCAGCACCACGGCGGCACCGCCATGCTGGCGGCGGATCAGCTCGGCGATGGCGTAGACCTCGTCGGCCGAGAAGGCGACAATCGCGGTGCGGCGCGGCTGCCGCGTGATCTTGCGGTCGCCGGCGAATTCGAGCTGCGACAAACGCGGCCGCGTGATCATGGAGACGCCCGGCAGCAGCCGCTCGATGATCGGGCGCATGGTCGCAGCGCCCAAGAGCAGCGTCTCGTCGCGACCGCGACGGTTGAGGATGCGATCGGTGAAGACGTGGCCGCGTTCGAGGTCAGAGGCGATCTGCACCTCGTCGACGGCGAGGAACGAGACGTCGAGATCCCGCGGCATCGCCTCGACGGTCGAAACCCAGTAGCGCGGCGCTTTCGGCTTGATCTTCTCCTCGCCGGTCACGAGCGCGACGGCATCGGGACCGACCCTTGCTGCGATCTTGTTGTAGACCTCGCGCGCCAGCAGGCGCAGCGGCAGCCCGATCATGCCGGAGGGATGCGCGAGCATCCGCTCGATGGCGAGATGGGTCTTGCCGGTGTTGGTGGGACCAAGCACCGCAGTGACGCCGGCGCCGGGAAGCCGCTCGGAAGCGAAGGGGGAGGAGGAAAAAGGCATCTGGGGGATTAGGTAATGGCGATTGGGGCGAATGTCAGTGCTGTTTTGGGGCGCTGGCGCGAAGGGCTCGGAAGACACCTCGCCCCGCTTGCGGGGAGAGGTCGGCGAGAAGCGCCGGGTGAGGGGGCTCTCCGCGAATCCGTCTGTCACCGCTTCCGTGGCAGCAGCCCCTCACCCCAACCCTCTCCCCGTAAGAACGGGGCGAGGGGGACGAGAGAGCTTCCCAAATCCCGCGCAACTGTCTCACTTTGCGACGCTTTTCCCGTTGGCTTTAAGCTTCGGAACGAGTTGAGAACGAATCGCGGCCGAATCGCTGACTCCCCCTTGAGTCCTGTTCCGTTCACGCAAGATGTCGCGGGAGGCTTATTGGGTTTGCACTAGATGGAGTTTTGGCCTGCCGCACAAGCGACGTTTCGATGGCGGAATCGTTAAAGCTGGGGACGGCGCGGAGTCGAATCAGAATCGGGGAGGAGTCAAATGGATTCCCGCTCCTAGAGCCCCTCCAAACAAGAAGCGCGAAAACAACCCCATGCACAGTAGGCATGTCATTGAAATAGAAGGACTTTCATGCGGGCCATTCCGGGGCGCGCGGAGCGCGAGCCCGGAATGACGGCGGTGGGTGCGGCGGCAGCCCCTACTGCGTCTTCGCGACCCTGGGCGGCTGGGCCGTGGTGACGAAGCTCGTCGCTTCCAGCATGGCCGGCCCGAGCGGGGTCGGCACTTTCAGCCAGAACGGAACCAGGATGCGCGTTCCCGCGATCGGGGCGAACGCGACCTCGATGTTGCGCTGGGCGGCGAGATATTTGATCACGGGACGGTCGGGGATGTAGCCGGCGATGGGCACGAAATACAGCGAGCAGACCACGACCTGGCCGTGATAGCCCTTCTCCGCCTTGACGTTTTCCATGCGCTTGAAATCGAGCTTGAGCTCGTAGCGCATGCGGCCGTCGAACACGGCGGCGCTGCCGTGGCAGGCGTCCGCCGACAGCACGTCGCCGCTGCCGGATACGCGCACCAGCGAGGCCGTCATCGGGTCCCAGACGCCGCGGCGATGCGCGTCGGTGACGACGATGCGGTCGGGATCGACCGGCGGCTCCGGCAGGATGGCAAAATCCTTCACATTGCCCTTGTCGAGCGTGATGCGGATCTCTTCGGTCTTCTTCGAGGTGGTGGTGGAGGCCTGGTAGCCGGTCGCGACCAGCGCGCCGTTGACCACGCGGCCCTGCGAAGCGCCGGTGCCGGACCCGCCCGCGAACGATTTCAGCAGCCCCGAGGTGCCGCCGGAGGCCGCGGCCGCGAACACGTCGTCCTGGATGTCGATGTTCCAGGCGCCTCGGCCGACGGGAATGCCCGCCAGCGTCGCCTCGTATTGCGCCTCGAGCTTGCCCTGCGCCGCCGCGGGCTCCGCCGCCCACGCCAAAACCAGCCCGAAAAGGGCCGCCATGACCCATCGGCCGGCGGAGCGCGGATTGCTCGCGCGCAGCTCCGTTGAGCACAGCTCTTTTGGGCGCAGGCTCGGCGCAAGATGAGGCGTTGTGAGCACGAAACAATCCAATCGGGGCGCGAACGGTTGTTACTTAAGCCAAAAACCGCGCCAAGCAATGCGTCCGGGCCTATCGGCGTCCGGAACTCCACTGCACTCTTCGGGCGCGAATACGCCCTTTATGTGATGGTAAGGCGCGATAATCATTGCCGTTTTGGTGATCCGGGCGGGTCAGAACCGCGCACCTCACCCCGCTGCCTCTTCCCCCTCGCCCCGCTTGCGGGGAGAGGGTCGGGGTGAGGGGGGCTCTCCTGGGGGGAGGTGAGAATTGAGTACACTCAACCCACAGCGCCCTCGCGGAGACTCCCCCTCACCCGGAATCCGCGCTAATCGCGCGCATTCCGGCCTCTCCCCGCAGGCGGGGAGAGGCGAAAACAGCAGCCAAAACCTTGACGTCCCGCCGCTTCCCCCCTATACGTCCGCCCGCTCCCTGCAAGGACAGAGAATTTGCCCGTGGCGCCCCGAATGGCGGCCGCACATCGTTGGGAAAGATTGAGGATTTTACCATGTCTCGCCGCTGCGAATTGACGGCCAAGGGCCCCCAGGTCGGCCACACGGTCAGCCACTCCAACATCAAGACCAAGCGCCGCTTCCTGCCGAACCTGGTCAACGTGACCTTCATCAGCGAAGCGCTGGGCCGCAACGTGCGCCTGCGCGTCTCCACCAACGCGATCAAGAGCGTCGACCACAATGGCGGCCTCGATCCCTTCCTGCTCAAGGCCAAGGCCGCCGTGCTGTCGCCGCGCGCCCTCGAGCTGAAGCGCGCCATCCAGAAGAAGGTCGGCCCGACTCCCGCGCCGGAGAAGAAGGCGAGCTAAGAATTTTCGAATTGAGCGAGGGCTTGCGTCGCGAGGCGTAGGTTTAGCTGGATAGAGTTTGCAGTGCGGCCGGATCGGAAGATCCGGTCGTTTTTGTTTTAAGCGATCGACTCGACTAACATATACCTCTGGTTGGGCGCCCGCCGTTTGGACAAGCCACCATCTCGGAGGTCGCAGACTTGGAAGATGGAACGGAATCATCTGGTCTCACCGACGAGCAATCGGCTACCGATCTTCTTATTCGGCAGTTGCTTGGTACTGCGATTGCGGACCGATACGCAGATTTCTGTCGCCTAGCCAGTGGTACTTTGCCTCTCGCTGTGTCGCGACCCTTAGCGGGTCACGCACTTCGCGAGCTCGACTCATTGATACGGCATGTGCTTGCCGTTCCTATGGAAGCCAAAGCACCGGACGATCCAGAGCAAAGGAAACTACGCCGCAAGGCGCAGCAGATGCTCAAGGATATAGGTTACGACGAACCTGCTGTTCAACGAGCAGTAGGCGCGCTGAAGCCGAAGCACAGTCATAGAAGCCAGATTCAAAGGATTTCCGAGCGCCTAGGCCTCGCTCCGGATGGAGACATCGCGAACCTTTGGATTTCCCTCAATGACGCGTTCGGCCGAGTCCATGAGCGGTCATTTCATGAAAGCTTAAGGGTCGATGACACGTTCCGCGCGCAATACGCGCATCGCTTCGACACCGTTATCCGCCAACTCTTGATCCAGCTACAGAGCCGCTATACCGCACTAATGCAAAGGACTAAGGAAATTGCGGGCATGTCTCCGGCCCAAGGCATCAAACTTTTCATCAGCGAAATCCCCGGCGCAGTTCAGCTTCATAGCTACTTCTACGAAAACTTACAGTCTGAGGATTGGCTACCCTGGCTAGCCAAGGAAGGTCTACTGGCCGAGCCGCTCCCCGATTCTCAAGCAGAAAATCTTCTTCGCCTCTGGACGTGGCCCGTCGGTCGTTACCTTGTCCGAATGGCCGCTTCGCCTCGCACGCCTGCGCGAATGGCCGTTAGCGACGCAATCCGGTCCCTCCGATCTTCCGACAATCCCGACGTTCACCGCTTTGGCATCGAAGTCGTCGAGACGCTGCCAGCAAGTGAATCGGCAGAACTCGTCGAAATAATATGCAATTGGCTCACGTTAACTCGCTCGCACTTCTTGCTGCCTCCGCAAAAGCTCATCGCAACGTTAGCCGGTGGAGGCTACGCAGAATCAGCTTTACGGCTGGTGCAGTCGCTGTTTCGAGTATTCGAGGACAACGGCAAACTTGCCGCTCTGTTCGATGAAACGATGTATGAGCACTACATCAATGAAGCGGTCACGCATCTCACAAAATCCGCGCCCCTTAAGAGTCTTCCCGTTTTCTGCGAAATATTACTGCAGGCATCGCTACTTGAACGAAGATTAAAGGGCCTCGATGAAGAGGATTATACTTATTATTTCTCAGGCTCATTTGCAGAGCAATCGTCTGGCCACGGCATTCATGGCGCTCTCATAGCTTGCATTGCGAGACTCGCTAGAGCTGCAATCAATACAGATCCTCGTTCAGCGACTCGAGTTCATGACATTTTTGGGAAGTACAAGGGGCGTATTTATAAGCGAATGCAACTTTATGCCTTAGCGTTAGCTCCTCAAGAAGCGGCGGAACTCGCAGAATCATACTTGATAGATATTACCCTACTGGATTCGGGCTGGTGCAAAGAAGAGTACGCAGCACTTGCTGCGGCATGGTTTCCGTCTCTCTCATTTGCCAAGCAAAAGATTATACTTGATGCAATCGACGCTATCCCTGCGAAATTCGTCGACCGGTGGAAAGAGCTATATGAGCAGCGGGAAGGAGCACCTCCCACAAAGGAGGATGAACGCCGATATTGGGCAATTTCGATTCGCGACCTTGTCTGGGATTGGAAGGATGCGCTCCCGCCGGACCGTCGCAAAGTGCTCGACGAGATTGCCAGCGAATTCGGCGACCCTAATTCCTGGCGAAATGCGCAGTACAGTCAGGAGAACAGTCCATTAAGCCGCAGCTCGATCCAAGCGCAACCACTCGATGAGACAGTTGCCTATCTATCCTTATGGCTCCCTGACCCCGGCCTGCAGGAGCATACCATCAGCGCGCTTTCGAACGAACTGCGTGAGTCTGCGGCCGCAGACCCGGCATTGTTCACTAACAACGCTGAAAAGTTTAGCCGCTTAAGACCACTGTTCATTAGACGAATGCTGGAGGGCGTTAGCCAGCCTGCAGCAAACGGCTCCAACATCAACTGGCATCAATTGCAAGCGCTCGCGGTTGTCGTACTTGAGCGATCAAAGACACCGATCGATGGAAGCAACATTATTCCCGGAGACGATCCTGATTGGTCACTAACCTTAGGCGCGATCGTAGATGTTATGGCAACGCGCCTGCGCCGTGGCATCCAAGCTGCGGAGTTTGAAGAAGATGAAGTTGTCCAGCCGCTAGTACTTGCACTGTTTGACAGGATAGCGGAGCTTCCTAAGCCTGGCGACCAACGTTTCGATCCTAAACACGGCTATTTTTCCGCACATCAGACGAACTATGGAGGGTCTATTGAGCTCTGCGTCTTGCTGCTTTTCTTTTTGAGCAAGGCCCCATTGATTCAGGAAAGCTGCACACAACGTGAGATTCTAGCGAACAATCCGAAGATCCGCAAAATTTTTGACACTGTACTAGAAGATCAATCTGCGCTTGGCCGCATTCCAAGAGCAATATTTGGGCGTCACCTCGGAACCCTGTTTCACTTTGGGGAAACTTGGGTGCGCGAACAATTGCCGAATTTATTCCCTTCTCACGACAGGGAGCTTCGTTCAGCAACGTGGACCGCTCACGTTCAGCATGACTCTGGACCGATTGGACCACTAACTCCTGAGCTGATTTATTGTTACAAAGAGCATCTCGCTCGCTTAGACCTCTCCATCAACGCAGAGACAAGCGACAATCGCTTCTCCGAATACCTGATGGTGCTTTATCTATGGGACAAGCTTCCTGAGGAACTGTTGAAGCAATTTTGGGATTTTGCACCAATGGCCCTTAGGCGACACGCAATGTGGTTTATGGGCCGCCAGCTCGCCGGTTCGAACGAGGAATACAAATCTCGCGCCGCCTCATACTGGGATCGCCGTCTACAGATGGCGACACAGGCCAACGATCCGTCCCAATATCGTAAGGAGCTTGGAACACTAGGCCAGTGGTTCCTTTGGGGTGTCGAGCACTCTTGGCTGATGGATCAACTCTTGACGATGCTGCAGGCTGGCTTTGCTCCTAACGATGGGCTCGGCATCATCGACAAGCTAGCTGAGCATACGCCCGACAGCATTGATCGTGTGGTCGAAATCATCCGAGCGTTAGTGCAGTGCCACGAAATAGACCCTTGGATATTGGCATCCCAATCGGATGCTCTTAGAAAAATACTCGTTCATGGCAAGAAATCTAGCGCCGTGAGAACTCGGGAAGGGGTTAGCGAGACAATAAGTTTCCTGTGTTCTCGTGGGAATACGGCCTTTCTCGATCTGGCTTAAGTGCCCCACACGATTGATTGTCCAATAGGACCTGTCCCCGAAAATCAATACTCCGCAGCACGATCCCCCACGGCGTGCCTTCGAACTCCGTGACCTGATACTTGCGTTCGACGCAGGACTCGATGCCCTCGCGCAGGCGATCTCCTTAGGGCTTTCCTACCGAGGGAACCTGACGTTCATGCAACGTGGCGATGATTCAAGGCTCAGAATTGTCGATCCATCACTTATCGCCTAAAACGACTGCTACCCCGTAGTGCTACTAGCTAAGCCAAGGTCTTATTGATCTCCCGCACTGGTTGCGCTTTTGTGCAACTTTCCGGGGGGATTCTTCTAATGCGTAATTTGGGCGTGGCGGTCCTTGCGGCCGCACTTGCTGGCTGCGCGTCGTCTTCATCTGACATCTCGGCGGCTTACGTTTCGCCGGTGCAGTATCAGCAGTACAATTGCCAACAGCTCGCGCTTGAGGCGCAGTCGGTATCCGCTAGAGCCGCGACCCTTTCCGGCGTTCAAGACAGCCAGCGCACCAAGGACCAGGTCGCGACGGGCGTTGCCGTCGTTGTGTTCTGGCCCGCGGCGTTCCTGGTCGGCGGCGACAAACAGGCTGCGGCCGAACTGGCGCAGATGAAGGGACAATTGATCGCGGTCGAACAGGCCTCGATCGCAAAGAAGTGCAACATTCAATTCCAGGGCAAACCCCAGGAGCCGCCGAAGTAGGCGTCCTCGCGCGCCCTACCCCCGAAAATCAATGCTCCGCAGCACGATCCCCGGCGGGGTGCCTTCGAACTCCGTTGCCTGATATTTGCGTCCGGTGCAGGCTTCGATGCGCTCGCGCAGGCGGGTGAACTGCTCTTCGCGCTCGCTGGGCCTGGCGCGCGGGCCGCGCTCGAGGTCGTCCATGGCGGAGGTCGAGATCGCGCAGGCGATCTCCTTACTGCCGTCCTGCATCGAGAACTGGACGATGCCGCGGTCCTGGTCGTGGGCGATGAAGCGGCTGCTGGTGAGTGTCATGGGGTACTCCTTTGGCGTCCGCGCGGCGTGCAATTGCGCACCGGGGCGTCGGTCAGCCTTCGAAGCAGGCTGTGGCACAAGCTTGCACAACAACTGACTTCGGTGGTTATGGGTCCTGGCTTTCGCCAGGACGACGCCTGTGTTTGCGAGCGCTGCGCTATCGCGCCACGAGTTGCTCGCCTTCAGCCGTCGCCGTTGAGCCTTGCGAAATCGTCGAACAGCGCGGCCACCAGCGCGCGGTGGCGGGTGTCCTCGGCGGGCAGGCTGGCGGCATAGAGGTTGAGCAGATGGCGGGCCTTCACGGCGGCCTCCGGCCAGGACGTGGCGGGCACCGACATCATGCGGTTTTCGAGCTCGGCCTCGCGCTCGCGCAGCTCCCTGACCTGGGCCTCGACATCGGCCAGCGCGCGGCGCAGATCGGTTGCCTTCTGGGCGGCCATGCCGCGGTGGCTGTCGAGGTCGACCGGGACGTCAGTCATTTCAGGCACTCGCGTCGATACGTTGGGCATCCGCCAGGTCGACCGAGCCGATCGACAGCATCTCCGTCGCACCGCGCACGCCTTCGGAGGGCACCGTGATCATGGTGGCGACGCGGCGATAGGACGCGAACGACAGGCCCTCGATCATCTCCTCGTCGGTGACGACCTCATAGGCGCCGGCCGGCAATTCGCGTTCGAGGCCGCGGATGTGGAATGGATGCTTGAAGGTGATGGTTTCTCGCCGCGAGCGGATGGTCATGCGCGCCTGCCTTTCGCAAAGAAGGAGCCCCAACCGACGCCAGCTGGTCGCGACCATGCGCTCCTTGCGCGGCAATAGCCAGCCTTATGTCAGCGCGGGCGGGCACTTGGGCGGCAAGCGCGGCGCTCGCGCGCGGCGTTTTAGTCCTCGCCATCGGCAGGGCGCGGGCGTACGCTCGACCACGTCAGCGCAGCTCACGCAATTGCCGCGCGTCGATGTTGCGCTGCATCTTTCGCGCCTCGTGTGCGCGGCGGCGATCTTCAATGGCTGGGGCAGATGCATCTCGTAGCCCGCCAGCGACCATTGCAGCGCCGATCTCGCACGCGGACGAACTCGAAACCCAGGAGGAGACGAAATCATGGCCAAGGGACAACAACGCAGCAACCGCGAGACCAAGAAGCCGAAGAAAGACAAGATCAAGACCAGCGCCGCAGCGCCGAGCCGCAAGGATGCCGCGTGGCAGCCGGAGATCGGCCAGAAGAAGAAGTAGCGGGGCGGCGGATAGAGGGCGGGTTCGCGCTGTTTTCCCTTCTCCCCTTGCGGGAGAAGGTGGCATAGGCGGCCTTCGGCCGCCGTTCTTGAAAACGCCGATGCTTCGCATCGGCTATGGCGCCGGATGAGCGACTATCTCTGTTGTCAAGTTGCATTGGCGTAGGCGGTGCGCGCATCGCGTGCCTTGGCGTTGAGGCGGACC